>JAFACJ010000185.1 GCA_023425615.1 Actinomycetes bacterium | reverse complement strand
ATGCGCCGCCACCCGCAACTCGATCCGCGCCGCCTCGCTGGCCAGCTCGTTGTACCGCCCCAGATCCGCCCGCAGCCGATCCACCACGGCCGTCACCAGCAGCGCCGGATCATGCTCGGGCGGCACCGCCAGCATCACCCCGTCCCCCCGGTCCTCCCGGTACGCGGCACCGAACGGAATTTCGGCCCGCTCGAAACTCGTCTCCAGCAGCCCGTAGAGATTCCTCCTAATATGCGCCTGAACCAGATCAGTGCGCCTGGAATCCCCATACGACACCACATCGCACACGAACAACGCACAGGCACCGGACGGCAGCCACGCATTCTCCGACCCCGCCAAAGCCCCACCCCTCCGAGCGGCAACTCTCCGCTGACATCTTGCGCGCATCGGCTCGCCTCCGCAGCGTCTCGTGACACATTCCATTGCTCAAAGTGGAGGAGATCAGGGTGGACGAAGTCACGACGGATGAGGCCTACTGTGGCCTATGATCAGCCTTTTCACCGGCTGTTTCGAGGCAGAAGGAGGGCATGCGGTGCAGGACCAGCGCGGCTTGGCGGTGTCGGAGACCCAAGGAACCGACCTCGAGTCCGTTCCGCCCGCGCTGAGAGAGGCACTGCTGCGCAGAGCGGCGGAGGGCGACCGCCGAGGGCTCGCCTACTTCGACAACAGGATGAGGCCTGTTGAGCGTCGCCCAGCCTCGTGACTGGCCCGTTCACGGCCTGGATGTAACGGCGTTGCTGGCCAGGGGGTGGAGCCCCGAGCCATTCCGTGAGTTCATCCTCAAACTGCACAGCCGCTGCAATCTCGCCTGCGACTACTGCTATGTCTATGAGGCCGAGGACCAGAGTTGGCGTTCCCGTCCCGCCGCCATTTCCGAGGCGACCATCTCCAGGGTCGCCCTCAGGATCGCCGAGCATGTGGAAACCCACGGCCTCGATGAGGTCGATGTGGTGCTGCACGGTGGCGAGCCGCTGCTGGCGGGCATGAAGACGATCGACTTCATCGCCACCGAGATCAGGTCGGCGCTCCCCGCTTCCTGCCATGTCGATTTCACCATGCAGACGAACGGGGTGCTGCTGACCGAACAGGTGCTGGATCGGCTGGAATCCCATCGGGTCGGGGTGGCCGTCAGCCTCGACGGCGATCAGGCGGGCCATGACCGGCATCGGAGATACGCCAACGGAAAGGGCAGCCACTTCGCCGTGCGGCGCGGCCTGGACCTGCTGGCCACCCGCTACCGGCATCTGTACCGGGGGATCCTGTGCGCGATCGATCTGGCCAACGACCCCGTCACCACCTATGAGGCGCTGCTGGACACGGGGCCGCCTCAGATCGACTTCCTCCTTCCGCACGGTACGTGGACGGTTCCGCCTCCCGGCCATGACGGGGAGAGCGCGCCCTACGCGCGATGGCTGACCGCCGCTTTCGACCGCTGGTACCGGGCGGGGGAGCGGGAGACGGGCGTCAGGCTCTTCGAAGAGATCATGAACATGGTGCTGGGCGGACACAGCGCCAGCGAGAACATCGGTCTCTCGCCCGTGGTGATGGTCGTCGTCGAGACCGATGGGACCTTGCAGCAGGTCGACACGTTGAAGACCTCGTTCCACGGCGCGCCCGAGACGGGTCTGAACGTCTTCCGGCACTCCTTCGATGCGGCGCTGCACCATCCGGGGGTGGTGGCGCGGCAGATCGGGGTCGACGCGCTGTGCGAAGAATGCCAGAGGTGTCCGGTACGTGATCTGTGCGGTGGAGGTGCCTACGCCCACCGCTATCGCGAGGGCGCGGGATACCTCAACCCTTCGGTCTACTGCTCGGACCTCTTCCGTCTCGTCCGGCATATCGAGACGGCGGTACACGAGGATCTGGCACGGCTCGCCTGATCACAGGGGCACGGGTTCGATGACGCAGTCCAGCGGAGAGCCTTCCCGCGCCGTCCGCACTGACGGGTGCCCCTCACCGAGGACCTCGCCCAGGCGCGTCACGGGATTCCCGCCGAGGCCGTCCGGTACTCCGGCGGCGGCGCTGATGAGCATGTGGTTGTGCTCGTAGCTCAACTTGACGGGATGGCCCGGGCGCAATCGCTTCGTCATCCGCTCCAGGACCCTGCTGGAGCGGTCATGGGCCGCCTCGGGTTCTCCCAGGAGGTAGAGATCGGTGCTCAGGCCGGCTTCGAGGAAGAGCGAGTAGTAGTGGCCGGGTCCGGCCGGTCCTTCGCGCATGCCGTCCAGGGCCTGCAGATCGATCTCCAGCGCGGTTCTGACGTCGCCGAGCTGCCGCAGCACTATCGCCAGTCCCCCCGCGCAGGCGTGGACGAACGGATGGCGTGCGCCCAGCGCCCGGCGGAGGTCGGTCCATGCCTGCTGCTGGAGTTCCCATGCCTCCTGGAGCCGGCCGATCCGCATCCGGGCCATGGCGAGGCAGATCTTGGCGGCCAGGGTGTTGGGATGCTCCCCGCCGAATCTGCGGACGTGTGACTCGAAGGCGGAGTCCGCGAGCCGTTCGGCCTCCTCGTACAGACCCGACTCCCGCAGGGTCCCGGCGTGGCTCATCTGTGCCTGGAGGACCAGGGCGTGGTCAGGGCTGAGG
>JAFACJ010000139.1 GCA_023425615.1 Actinomycetes bacterium | reverse complement strand
GGGAGATGCGCGCCCGCTGCGCGGCGATCTCGCCGCTGCTCGTGCCCCAGGTCCGAAACAGGCGGGCGACGTTCGCGAGCGTCTGCTGGACGTTCATCGCGCCGCTGTCCGCGCAGTAGCGCCGGGTGGAGTTGACGTCCTCGATCGGCGCGGCCAGCGCATCGATCTGCACGGTCGAGAAGTTGTAGCGGTGGGTCAGGGGGTTCCAGGCCAGATTGCCGTGGGCGGCGAGGAACTCGTCCATGACCGGGACGACCTGGGCCGCCCTCGCCCTGATCGCCGTGTAGGAGGTTTCGTACCTGGTGCGGATGGCGCCTTCGATGGTGCTCGCGGTGATGGTGCCGCCGCTGAGGAAGAGGAACGCGTCCACGGCGGCCGGGAGGCTCCTCTCACCGGTCAGGATGGTGAAGACCTCGAAGAGCAGATCGGTCATCTCGGCCGCGGTGGGCGAGGTCGGTGGTGGCGGGGGCGGGGGTGGCATCGACATGCCCCGAAGTCTGTTGGCAGTCCTAAGTCTCCGTAAGGGAGAAAAGGGGAAGAAACAGGTGTCCCAGGGGCCACGGTCACAGATCGAGTACCAGCCTCGGGGTCAGGGAACGGGAGACGCACGGGAACACGACGTCGCCCGCCGCCTGCTCGTCCTCGGTGAGCAGGGAGTCGCGGTGGTCGGGCGTGCCGCCCAGGACCGCCGTCTCGCAGGTGCCGCACGTCCCCTCGCGGCAGGAGAAGGGCGGTGCGATGCCGGACCGTTCCAGTGCCTCCAGCAGCGTCTCCCGCGCGCCGACGGAGATGGTGCGGTTCGACCTGGCGAGTTCCACCTCGAACTCGGTGTCCGGGCCCTCGGTCCGCGGGGAGCGCGGGGAGAAGCGCTCGGTGTGCAGGGTGAGCCGGGGGAAGCCCGCGCAGGTCTGTTCGAGCGCGGTGAGCAGGGGCTCGGGGCCGCAGGCGTAGACGGCGGTGCCGTCCGCCGCGGACGCCAGCGCGGACGGCAGGTCGAGCAGGCCGTGGACGTCCTGCGGGCGGAGGGCGACGCGGTCGCCGCCCAGGGCCGTCAGTTCGGCGGCGAACGCCATGGACGCCAGGGAGCGTCCGCCGTACAGGAGCCGCCAGGGCAGTCCGCGCCGTTCGACCTCCCGGATCATCGGCAGCAGCGGGGTGATCCCGATGCCTCCGGCGACGAACAGGTAGCCTGGCGCGTCCACGAGCGGGAAGTTGTTGCGCGGGCCGTCGAGTTCCAGGATGCCGCCCGCTTCCAGCCTCCGGTGGACGTGCAGGGAGCCGCCCCGGCCGTCGTGCTGCTCCAGGACGGCGACCCTCAGGTACTCGGAGTCGGCGGGGTCGCCGCACAGCGAATACTGCCGGACGAGGCCGGGGGCGAGCAGCAGGTCGAGGTGGGCGCCGGGAGTCCAGGAGGGCGCCTCCTCCAGGGGCCGCAGCGTCAGCAGGCACACCCCTTCGGCGATGGTCTCCTTGGCGGCGATCTCGGCCTTGAACACGGACGCGGCGGTCATCGCGCACCCGCCGTCTCGACGATGCGGGCGCACAGTTCGGGGCGCGGCCAGCCGCCGAGGATGAGCGTGGTCAGGCAGATGCCGAGCCAGCGCTCCTCCAGGTCAGCGCAGATCTCGTCGGCGGGCCCGACGAGCGCGACCTCGAAGTCCGCGAAGCCGCGCCGCGCCCCCGGCCGGACGTCCCTGGTCATCCACACCCCGAACGGGGAGTTCTCGGCGATCTGCTCGGCCTTGGCGAGGGCGGCGGGCAGCAGTTCCTCCGGCGGGTGGACGGAGGAGGCGAGTCCGATCTCCACTGCCTCGCGGGCGTCGACGCGGCGGCCGGTCAGCATGATGTCGGCGGCGCGGGAGAACCCGGTGATCCGCGGCAGCAGCCAGCTCAGGCCCACGTCGCAGGCCGACTGCCCGCGTTTGATGAACGACGCCTGGAACGCCGCGTCCTCGGCCATGAGCCGCAGGTCGGCGGCGAGCGCCAGCGACATGCCGCCGCCGTATGCCGGTCCGTTGACGGCGGCGATGATCGGCGCGCGGGTCTCGCGGAACGCGGCGGTCAGCGAGGCGATGTGCTCCTGCACCCGCATCCCCGCCTGCACGCGGCCTTCGCCCTCGGCGGCGCCGGGGGGAGCGCCGTACCCCTTCAGGTCGATCCCGGCGCAGAACGCGCGGCCCTCACCGGTCAGGACGATCACGCGGGTGCCCGAGTCGTCGCGTACCCGCGCCAGCGTCTCGTGCAGTTCCCGGACGAGCCCGGCGCTCAGGGTGTTGAGGGACGCGGCCTTGGCCAGCCGCAGCAGCAGGACGCCGGGAGAGGGCCGCTCGGTGGTGAGGAACTCAGGCACGGGCCGTCCCCCACCTCTGCTCGGCGAGCGCGGTGAGCCGCCGGTGGTCGAGCTTGCCGTTGGCGCCGCGCTCCAGCGATGTGACGAAGCCGAGGTGCCGCGGCACCTTGTACCCGGCGAGCCGCTCCCTTACGTGGGCCTGGAGCGCGGCAGGGTCGGGCTCCCCGTCCGCCGCGACGAGCAGCGCGACGACCTTCGCGCCGAACCGTTCGTCGGGGACGCCCACGACGGCGGCGTCGATGATCCCCGGGTGCGTCTTCAGCGCCTCCTCCACCTCTTCGGCGAAGACCTTCTCGCCGCCGGTGTTGATGCAGCTCGATCCGCGTCCCAGCAGCCGGATCCGCCCGTCTGCCTCCAGCACGGCAAGGTCGCCCGGCACCGACCAGCGGCGTCCGGCGGCCTCGATGAACACCTCGGCGGACTTGCCGGGATCGCCCAGGTAGCCGACGGGGATCCAGCCGGTCACCGCCAGCCGCCCGACCCTCCCGTCGCCGGGGACGGCGAGGGTGCCGTCGTCGTGCAGGACGGCGGCGCGGTCGGACGGCAGGAACGAGGCGGTGTCGGCGACGTTCCCCGGCGTGGAGACGGTGGAGGCGATCGACGACGCCTCCGAGGAGCCGAGGCCGTCCAGGAGGCGGGCCTTGGGAAGGTGCTTGAGCAGTCCCTCCTTGACGGGGCCGCTCCAGATGACGCCCGAGGAGAAGACGACGCGCAGCCGGCCCAGGTCCCAGCGTCCCGGCTCGGCGTCGAGCGCGGCCAGCAGCGGGCGGGCGAAGGCGTCGCCGATGATCGCCAGGCCCTGGACGCGCTCGGCCTCCAGGGTGTCCAGCAGCGCCTCGGGGGAGAAGCTCGCGCCGGGCACGGTGACGACGGTCCCGGCGGAGGCCAGTGAGGAGATCGCGTAGAACAGCCCGGCGCCGTGCATGAGCGGGCTGGCGACCAGCGACCGCACCTCGCGTTCCTGCGCCGCCAGGTGCGTCCGCACGGCCTCGGTGCCGCCGTGGTCGGGCAGGGGCCGCGCGTTCTGGGAGTTGAGCAGGGACAGCAGGTCGTCCTGCCGCCACATGACGCCCTTGGGCCGTCCCGTGGTGCCGCCCGTGTAGATGAGGATGAGCGATGCGGGACTGCCGCCGCCGTGCGGGCGCGGCGGATGCGCCGCGATGGCGCGCTCGTAGGAGGACTCGGGGCCGCCCACCTCCAGCCAGGCGCGGACGCCGGGGAGCCGGTCGCGGACGGCGGCGACGGTACCGGCGAACTCGGCGTCGTAGACGACGGCCTTGACGTCGGCGTCCGACCAGATCTGTTCGAGTTCGTCGGCGACGTACCTGTAGTTGGTGTTCATCGGGGCGAGCGCGGCCTTGGAGGCGGCGAAGAACGCCTCCAGGTAAGCCGTTCCGTTGCGCAGATACTCGGCGACGACGTCGCCGGGCCGCAGGCCCGCGGCCTCCAGCGCGGCGGCGAGCCGTGCGGCGCGCTCGTCGAGGTCCGCCCAGGTGAGGCGCCGTCCGCCGTGGATGAGCGCGGTGCGCCCCGGATGGGTGCGTGCCACCGCCTCGAAGACGTCGGCGAAGTTCCAGCCTGCCATGACCGGCCTTTCTCCAGACTGCTCCACCGCTGCTCGCGGGAGCCAGATAATCCTAATGGCTTTAGATTTAAATCTCAATGCGTTAGGTAACTCACCCCTGGTGGCGCGGTCGCGCGCGCCACCGCGGGTGTCCGATCGGCTAGGATCCGGACATGCCCCGTCCCCGCCAGCCGTTGATCAGCCGGACCGGCGCGGTGGCGGCGGCGATAGAGATCATCGACACCGAGGGCCTCGACGCGCTGAGCCTGCCGCGGCTGGCCCGGCATCTGAACGTCAGGGCGCCCTCGCTCTACCACCACTTCGCCGACAAGTCCGAGATCCTCGGGGCGGTGGCCGCCGCCGTCGTCGCCGAGACGGTCGTGCCCCGCAAGCCGGGCCCCGAGCGCTGGATCGAGTGGTTCGTCCAGCTCAGCCTGAACCTGCGCCGCGCCGTCCTGCGGCACCGCAACGCCGCGCCGCTGCTGCTGCAGTACCCGCCGCGCGCCATGCTCACCGACCTGTACGAGGAGGCCGCCCGCTATCTGGCGGTCTGCGGGGTACCGGCCGAGGTGCACATCCAGATCCTCGACAGCATGGACACCCTGACGCTCGGCGCCGTCATCTCCGAGGCGGTCCAGCCCGCCTCCGCCCGGCGCGTGATCTTCCCCAAGGTGGACGCCGCCCGGCAGCCCACCCTCGCCAAGGCGCTGGAGGCCAACCGGTTCACCGCGACACGGCTGTATGAGGAGATGATCCGCAGCTTCCTGTACGGGGTGATCCACCACGCCGAGCAGCGCCGCGCGGAGGCCGAGACCGCCCCTTGAGGTCACGGGCCCCTCGTGCCACATGGGCGCTCTGAGCGGCCCTCTTGCCGCAATTAACCTAATGCCTTTAGCCTAAGTTGCCTGTCGAGGAGCAAGGAGGGCGACCGTGTCAGAGGAAGCCGCCGACTTCCGTGCCCGCTATGAGCGGCATGTTCAGTTCGTTCTGGAAGGGGATGTCAGGTCCGCGCTCGCGGACATGGTGCAGGAGAACCTGCCGCGGGTGTTCGAGGGCGTGACCGTCCCCGGCAAGAACGTCGTCTCGCTGCGGATCGCCGACGTGCGCAAGGAAGGCGGCGTCTGGATCGGCGAGACCGTCTACACCACGACGGAAGGGCGGATCGGGCTGCGCTCGATCTGGGAGTCGCACGACGGCGTCTGGCTGGCCGCGGCGCTGGAGAACTTCCCCGTCCCGGAGGAGGCGTGAGCGCCCCCGCCGAGACGGAGATCCCCTGCGGCCCCGCCGCCGACGGCAACGACACGCCGTACTGGGAGGGCCTGCGCGAAGGCGAGCTGCGGATCCAGCGGTGCGAGGACTGCCGGACGTGGCTGTGGAGCCCGCGGCACCTGTGCCCGCGGTGCCACGGCTTCCGGCTGGGATTCGAGCCGGTCGCGATGAGCGGCACCGTCTACACCTGGTGCCGCACCCACCACCCCTACATGGCCGAGTACGCGGGCCGCCTCCCCTACGTCTCGGTCGTGGTGGAGCTGCCGCAGGCGGGCGGCGTCCGGCTGCTCGGGCTGCTCGACGGCGACGAGGCGGCGATCGGCGACCGGCTGACCGGTCTCATCGAGCGCCCCGCCGGAGCGGAGTGGCCGCTGCTGCGCTGGCGCCGCACGGAAGGGGCACCCGCGTGACCGCCTCCCCGATGCGCGGCGCCGCGGCCGTGGTCGGCGTCGCCGACCTGCACTACAAGCGCGGTCGTGCCCCGGCGGGCGAGCACCGCATGACCCTTGAGGCGATCTTGGCGGCGTGCCGCGACGCAGGGATCTCCCCGAGGGAGATCGACGGGTTCGTCTCCTACGCCGGAGGCGAGCTGTCCGGCCCCGTCCTGGGCGCCGACCTGGGCATCCGCGAGCTGCGCTGGTCCAGCATGGTCTGGGGCGGCGGCGGAGGCGGCGCCGCGGCCGCGATCACCACGGCCGCCGCCGCGATCGCCACCGGCCAGGCCGAGTGCGTCGTGGCCGACCGGCCGAAGGCGCAGGGCGGCACCGGGCGGCACCGCGGCGC
>JAFACJ010000119.1 GCA_023425615.1 Actinomycetes bacterium | reverse complement strand
GGACACGGTGCTGAAGAGCGGCTTCCAGGGCGAGGAGCACGACCTGGGCGCCACCCGCCCCCCGCTGGCACCGGCCTACCTGCGCTTCGGCAGCTGGATCGGCGGCGACCGCGACGGCAACCCGTACGTGACGGCGCAGATCACCCGCCAGGCGCTGAAGATCCAGTCCCAGCACGTCCTGATCGCGCTGGAGAACGCCGCCACCCGGATCGGGCGGCAGCTCACGGTCCACGAGACCACCACGCCCGCCTCCGCCGCGCTGCGCGGCGCGCTGGGCGCCGCCCGCACCGCGCAGCCCGAGGTGTTCGGGGAGATCGCCGCGCGCTCGCCGGGCGAGCCGCACCGCCAGTACCTGCTGTACGCGGCCGAGCGGATCAGGGCGACCCGGACGCGCAACGCCGACCTGGGCTACGGCGGCCCCGAGGAGCTGCTGGACGACCTGGTCCTGGTCCAGGACTCGCTGGCCGCCGCGGGCGCCGTCCGGCAGGCGTACGGCGAGCTGCAGCACCTCCTGTGGCAGGTGGAGACGTTCGGCTTCCACCTGGCCGAGCTGGAGATCCGCCAGCACTCCTCGGTGCACGAGAGGGCGCTGGCCGAGGTGCGCGCGGGCGGCGCGCTCTCGCCGCAGACCGAGGAGGTGCTCGACACCCTGCGGGTGGTGGCCTGGGCGCAGAAGCGGTTCGGCGAGGAGGCGTGCAACCGCTACATCATCTCCTTCTCCCGCTCGGCCGCCGACATCGCCGCCGTCTACGAGCTGGCCGCCTCCCTGGGCGCGGAGGCGCCCGTCCTCGACGTCGTCCCGCTGTTCGAGACGGGCGAGGACCTGGAGCGGTCGGTCGCGGTCCTGGACGAGGCGATCGAGCTGCCGCCGGTGCGGCGCCGGCTGGCGCAGACGGGGCGGCGCCTTGAGGTCATGCTCGGCTACTCCGACTCGGCCAAGATCCTCGGCCCGGCCAGCGCGACCCTGCTGCTGTACGACACCCAGGAGGCGCTCGCCCGCTGGGCCGAGGCCAACGACATCACGCTCACCCTCTTCCACGGCAGGGGCGGCTCGCTGGGCCGCGGCGGCGGCCCCGCCAACCGGGCGATCCTGGCCCAGGCGCCGGGCTCGGTGGCGGGCCGGTTCAAGGTCACCGAGCAGGGCGAGGTGATCTTCGCCAGATACGGCCATCCCGAGATCGCGCGCCGGCATGTGGAGCAGGTCACCAACGCGGTGCTGCTGGCCTCCACCCCCCAGGTGGAGCGCACGGCGCGCTCGGCGGCCGAGCGGTTCCGGCCGCTGGCCGACCGGCTGAGCCAGGCGGCGCACCGCGCCTTCCGCGACCTGGTGGAGGCGGACGGCTTCGCCGAGTGGTTCTCCCGGGTCTCCCCGCTGGCCGAGATCGGCGAGCTGCGCATCGGGTCGCGCCCGTCCCGCCGCACCGGCGCCAGCACCCTCGATGACCTGCGCGCCATCCCGTGGGTGTTCGCCTGGACCCAGACCAGGGTCAACCTGCCCGCCTGGTTCGGGCTCGGCTCGGGCCTCGCCGCGGTGGCCGGCGACCCCGACCTGCGCGAGGCGTACGCCTCGTGGCCGCTGTTCGCCGCGATGATCGACAACGCCGAGATGTCGCTGGCCAAGACCGACCGCGACATCGCCGGGCGCTATCTGGCACTGGGCGACCGGCGGGACCTGACCGACGTCGTCATGGCCGAGTACGACAGGACCCTGGAGCTGGTCCTGTCGGTCACCGGGCACACCCGCCTGCTGGAGAACCGCAGGGTGCTCTCCCGGGCCGTGGAGCTGCGCAACCCGTACGTGGACGCGCTCAGCCACCTGCAGCTGCGGGCCCTGAAGGCGCTGCGCTCGGGCGAGGCGTCCGAGGCCGAGCGGCCCCAGTTGGAGGACCTCCTGCTGCTGTCGGTGAACGGCGTGGCCGCGGGCCTGCAGAACACCGGATGACGGAGTGGGGTTGGATGGGGCCCATGGGTGCCTACTCCGACCTCGACCGGCCGCCGCTGCAGGAGCGGGTGCTGAACCGCGCGCTGACCCGGGACGGCTCGTTCTGGCGGGACATCCGGGTGGTGGAGCGGACGGGTTCCACCAACGCCGACCTCGCCGAGCAGGTGAGATCGGCAGCGGCGGCCGGGGGGAGCCTCGCGGAGGGCGCGGTCCTGGTCGCCGAGACGCAGACCGCGGGACGCGGACGTCTGGGCCGTGCCTGGAACGCCCCGCCCCGCTCGGGCCTGATGTTCTCGGTGCTGCTGCGCCCCGGCGCGGCGGTGCCCCCGGTCCGGCTGGGCTGGGTGCCGCTGCTGACCGGTGTGGCCACCGCCGCCGCGATCAGATCGGTGACGGCGCGGGCCGGCGCCGGTGACTTCGGCGACGCCCCCCGCGGCGGCGGTGTCGTGGACGCGGGCCTGAAATGGCCGAACGACCTGCTGGTGGGGGAGCGGAAGCTGGCCGGGATCCTGGCCGAGCGGGTCGAGGACGCCGTCATCGTGGGCGTCGGCCTGAACGTGTCGCTGCGCGCGGACGAACTGCCCGTCCCGAGCGCCACCTCGCTGCTGCTGGAGGGCGCCGCGGTCGTCGACCGCGAGATCGTCCTGCGGGCGGTGCTGCGGGAGCTGGCGCTGCGGTACACCGAGTGGCGGGCGGCGGACGGGGACCCGGACGGCAGCGGGCTGCGGGCCGCCTACCGCGAGCACTCGGCGACCGTGGGCAGGGAGGTCAGGATCGAGCTCCCCGGCGGGGGCACCGCGACGGGCACCGCCGTGGACGTGGACGCCGAGGGCAGACTGGTGGTGAGGTCGGATGGGAAGGAGCGGGCGTTCAGTGCCGGTGACGTCGTTCATGTCCGGAATCCGAGACCGACAGGACACTAGTGACAACCATCACATAACCTTTGTCGCGCGGCTGTGGACGATCAGCCGTGGAATCGGGGAGTGAAGGATGTCCGGGCAGGCGCGCGAGCCCAGGGAGCTGGAGAAGCTCCTGCTGGGCGATGAGTTGCTCTACACCAGGGAGGACGTCACCAGGCTGACGGGCGTGCCCAGGGAGTTCTCCGAACGGCTGTGGCGCTCGTTCGGCTTCGCGGGCCCGGCCGACGACGTCCCCGCCTTCTCCGAGGGCGATCTCGACGCGCTGCGGCGGGTCAAGGCGCTCCTGGACCGGGGCGGCGAGTCCGAGGGGCTCATCCTGCGCCAGGCCAGGGCGCTGGGCCAGACGATGGCGCGGCTGGCGGAGTGGCAGACGGGCATCCTGCTCAGCGCGCCGCCCGAGTACGACCTGCTGACCGAGGGCTATCTGGCGGAGATGGAGCCGCTGCTGATCCACGCCTGGCGGCGGCAGCTCACCGCCGCGGTGGCGCGGGCGCTGGCCTCCGGCTCCGACGGCGATCTGCCGGGACGGGGCCCGGTGGCCGTGGGATTCGCCGACATGGTCTCCTTCACCGCGATGAGCCGGGAGCTGACCGAACTGGAGCTGGGCCGGGTGGTCGAGCGGTTCGAGGAGACCGCCTCCGACATCATCGCCGGGCACGGCGCCCGGCTGGTCAAGACCCTCGGCGACGAGGTGCTCTACGCCGCCGACAGCGCAAGGACGGGCGTGGAGATCGGCATGGCGATCTCCGAGGCGGTGCGGGACGAGACCGAGGTGCCCGACGTGCGGGTGGGCATGGCCTACGGGCCGGTCCTTCCCCTGATGGGCGACATCTTCGGGACGACGGTGAACATGGCGTCGCGGCTGACGTCGCTGGCCCGCCCCGGCACGCTGGTCGCCGATCCCGCCCTCGCCGCGGAGCTGGAGGGCGACCCCGCCTACGAACTGGTGCGGATCGTGCGTAGACCGGTGCGCGGACTGGGCATCATCCAACCGTACGTAGTGCGGCGCTCTTCACAACGCTGACAAAATTCATGACATCTGGCGTCTACGGATTGTTCATCTTCAAGGGGGACTATTAGCCATCATGAGTGTCACTCCAGGACAGATCCCACGAGACGTCCCGCTTCCCGACGACCGCTTCCTGGATCGTGAGGAGAGCTGGCTCCAGTTCAACCAGCGGGTCCTGGAACTGGCGGAGGACCATGCCCTCCCGCTGCTGGAGAGGGTGCGCTTCCTCGCCATCTTCGCCACCAACCTGGACGAGTTCTTCATGGTCAGGGTCGCCGGGCTCACCCGCCGGATGGCCACGGGCCTGGCCGTACGCTCCGCCAGCGGACGCCAGCCCCGCGAGGTGCTGGAGCGCACCGCCGTCATCGCCCACGAGCTGATGCTCCGCCACGCCGCCTGCTTCCGCGACGACGTCCTGCCCTCCCTGGCCAAGCAGGACATCGAGATCCTGCGCTGGGAGGAGCTGGCCGAGACCGAGCGCGAGCACCTGCGCCGCCTCTTCCGGGAGCGGATCTACCCGGTGCTCACCCCGCTCGTCGTGGACTCCGCCCACCCGTTCCCCTACATCTCGGGCCTGTCGCTGAACCTCGCCGTCGTCGTCCGCGACCCCGACACCGAGGCGCGCCTGTTCGCCAGGATCAAGGTCCCCGAGATCCTGCCGCGGTTCATGGAGGCATCACCGGGCCGCTTCACGCCCCTAGAGGACGTCATCGCCGCCCACCTCACCCAGCTGTTCAACGGGATGGAGGTCCTGGAGCACCACGCCTTCCGCGTCACCCGCAACCAGGACCTGGAGGTCGACGAGGACATCACCGAGGACCTCATGCAGGCGCTGGAGAAGGAGCTGCTGCGCCGCCGCTTCGGCCCGCTGGTGCGCCTGGAGGTGGAGGACTCCATCTCGGCCGAGGTGCTCGACCTGCTCACCGAGGAACTGGGCGTGGAGGACCGCCAGATCTACCGGGTCCCCGGCCCGCTCGACCTCGGCGGCCTGCACCTCATCGCCGACCTGGACCGCAGCGAGCTGAAGTACCCGCCCTTCGTGCCGTCCAAGGCGGCGCTGCCGGGCGAGATGAGCGTCTTCGCCGCGCTGCGCGAGCGCGACGTCGTCGTCCACCACCCCTACGACTCCTTCGCCACCAGCGTGCAGCGCATGGTCGAGGAGGCCGCCGCCGACCCGCGGGTGCTGGCGATCAAGCAGACCCTCTACCGGACCAGCGGCGACTCGCCCATCGTCGACGCGCTCATCGACGCCGCCGACGCCGGCAAGCAGGTCGTGGTGGTCGTCGAGATCAAGGCGAGGTTCGACGAGAGCGCCAACATCGAGTGGGCGCGCAAGCTGGAGCAGGCGGGCTGCCATGTGGTGTACGGCTTCGTCGGCCTGAAGACGCACTGCAAGCTGCTGCTGGTCGTCCGCCA
>JAFACJ010000046.1 GCA_023425615.1 Actinomycetes bacterium | reverse complement strand
GCTCCCGCGGATACCTGGCCGCCACCTCCGAGCCGAGCCGGACGACGTCCAGCAGCCGCGCCACCTCCGCCGCCCTCGCCTTGCGGTCGAGGCCGCGCGGCAGCCCCTCGGCCACCGAGCGGGCGATCGTCATCCGCGGGTCGAGGGAGGCGTAGGGGTCCTGGAAGACCAGCTGCGCCTCGCGCGGCCCGAGGCCCTCGACCGTCCCGGTGCGCGGCACCAGGCCGGTCAGGGCGCGGGCGACGCTGGACTTGCCGGAGCCCGACTCCCCCACCAGACCGAGGATCTCGCCTTCCCCGATCTCGAAGGAGACGTCGTGGACGGCGTGGAAGCCGCCGTAGCGCACGTTCAGGCCGCGGACCGTCAGCAGGCTCATCATGGCTCCGGATTCCAGCAGGCGAGGCCGTCCTCCAGACCGGGACGGTCGGCGCGGCAGCGGTCCAGGGCGCGGTGGCAGCGCGGCGCGAACGCGCAGCCGTCCGGCACCTCGCCGGGCGCGGGCTGGCGCCCGGGGATCGTGGCCAGCGGCAGGGAGCGGTCGGTCTCCAGGTCGGGCGAGGAGGCGACGAGCGCCCGCGTGTAGGGGTGCCGTGCCCGGCGCAGCTCGGAGGACGGCAGCTCCTCCACGATCCGGCCCGCGTACATCACCAGGACCCGCCGGCTGTGCTGCGACACCACCGCCAGGTCGTGCGAGATGAGCAGCCCCGCGGCGCCCGTCTTCTCGTTGACCTCGGCGAGCAGTTCCAGCACCCGTTTCTGCACGGTGACGTCGAGCGCCGTCGTGGGCTCGTCGGCGACGATCAGCGCGGGCTCGCCCATCAGCCCCATCGCGATGACGGCGCGCTGGCGCATCCCGCCGCTGAACTCGTGCGGGTACCGCCGGGCGTTCCCCTCCGGGTCCGGCAGGTGCACCTGCTCCAGCCGTTCCACCGCACGCTTCCAGGCGGCACGCCGTCCCAGCCGCAGATGGACGACGGCGACCTCGGCGAGCTGGGAGCCCACCCGCAGCGCGGGGTTCAGCGCCGCCATCGGATCCTGGAACACCATCGCCAGCCGGGTGCCGAGCTCCCCGCGGGACAGCTCCTCCAGCGGCCTCCCGCCGAACAGCACCCGCCCCGACACCGTTCCCGGGTGGGGGACCAGCCCGCCGACGGCCAGCGCGGTGAGGCTCTTCCCGCTCCCCGACTCCCCCACGATCCCGACGACCTCCCCGGGCGCGACCGTGAAGGACACCCCTCGCACGGGCGTCGTGCCACCGAACGCGACGCCCAGCTCCCGCACCTCCAGCACCGCCTCCGTCGCCCCGGGGTGAGGCCCGCGCTCTTGGGGAAGAACGGCGCGGGACTCGCCTCGGGGCGCGGCGGCGGTGGACGTGCGGGCGGCGGCACGGGCGAGCGACTCGCCCAGCAGCGTGAAGCCGACCCCGGCGACGGCGACGGCCAGCGCGGGGCCCGCCACCACCTCGGGATCCACGTACACGCGCGGCAGCGTGTCGTGCAGGAGCCGCCCCCAGTCGTAGTCCGGAGGCTGGACGCCGAGCCCGAGCAGGGAGAGGGTCGCCAGCCCCAGCAGCGCGTACCCGAGGTTCGCCGTGACGGTGAGGATGACCGGCTCGGCGATGTTGGGCAGCACATGCCGCCGGAGGATGGCGGCGCGGCCCACGCCGAGGACGCGGGCCGCCGCCACGTAGTCGCTGGTGGCCACGGTGTCCGCGAGGGTCCGGGTCAGCCTGGCCAGCCCCGGCACCGCGGCCACCCCGATCCCGACCACCGCGCCACGTGCGCCCGCCCCCGCTATGAGCGCCGCGAACATGGCGAGCAGCAGTACCGGAAAGGCCACCAGCGCGTCGATGAGCCCCGACACCAGGCGCGCCCCCCGCGCGCCCAGCACCGATGGCAGCGCCCCCAGGGGGACGCCCACGACGGCGGTGATCGCGGTGGCCAGCAGTGCCAGCCACACGCTCTGCCGGGTCGCCGCGAGGGTGCGGGCCAGCAGGTCGCGCCCGCCCTCGTCGGTGCCCAGCAGATGCTCCGCGCTGTGCCCCTCCAGGGTGTGCAGCGGATCGAACCGCACCGCCTCCGCACCCCACAGCCAGGGCCCGATCACCGCGAACACCAGGGTGACCAGCACCAGGAGCGAGCCGGCCAGCGCCGACGGCGACGGCCTCATCACGCCTCCCGTCCCAGGGTCCGCGCCCGGGAGCGCGGGTCGAGCAGGGCGAGGACGACGTCCACCAGGAACACCGCGGTCAGGGAGATCGCCCCGTAGACCAGGATGGCGGCCTGGGCCAGCGCGTAGTCCTTGCCGGCGATCGCCTCGACGGTCGTGCCGCCGAGGCCCGGCCACTGGAAGACATACTCGACGACCACCGAGCCGCCCAGCAGCGAGGACAGCAGCAGCCCCCCGGTGGTGAGGGCGGAGGTGAGGGTGTTGGGCAGCAGATGCCGCAGGTACAGGCGGAGGGCGGGGAGCCGTTTGGCGCGGGCGAGCCGCACGTAGTCCGCGGACAGCTCCCGCAGCGTCTCGACGCGCACGAGGCGGGCCAGCAGGGCGGTCGGCCCCGCGGCCAGGGCCAGCACCGGCATGACGAACGAGGCGGCGCCGTCCTTGCCGGCGACCGGCAGCCAGCGCAGCGCCACCCCGAACAGGGCGATCATCGCGACGGCCAGCAGGAACTCGGGTATGACCGAGAGCCCGCCGGTCACCGAGGTGAACGCCAGCTCCGCGCGGCGGCCCCCGCCCCCGTGGGTGCGGGCCGCCATCGCCATGCCGAGCGGCACCGCGACCAGCAGCGCCAGCGCCA
>JAFACJ010000534.1 GCA_023425615.1 Actinomycetes bacterium | reverse complement strand
GTCCATGGCCGCTTCCACTTTCCTGCTCAGGCTCCAGAAAGCAGAGCAAAAAGGGGAGACAGCGGATACCTTCCGGTAGGTATGGTCCCGCTGAGCATCAACGAGATCCGCCGCCTGTGGAACCGTGTCGTCATGCGTACTACACGCTCCATCGCCCATGTTATGAAATGGTCTGAATGGCGCAGGCGCACCCAACAGCGGGCCAGGGACAGCCACTACCGCAGACGCGAAAGACACAACCTGTCGTTGCAGTACTAGTGTCTGTCTCAAAGTGAGGTCAGTAGCCAGTCGTTGATGACGGCGATGTGAAGGACTGCCTCGTAGCGGACGGCGGGCTTGTCGTACCTGGTGGCCACGGCCCGGTGGCGTTCGAGCCGGTTGATGCAGCATTCCACGGCATGGCGCTGCCGGTAGTCGACCGGGCAGAAGGCGGGCGGCCGGCCACCGTGAGTTCGAATTCCATGGCCACGCTGACCGCGTTGGGGTACGCGCCGCGGTGGGTGTACACCACGCCCTTGGGACGGCCGGTGGTCCCGCTGGTGTAGTTGACGGCGATCATGTCGTTCTCGTCGGCGGGCGGCAGGAGGCCCTCGTCGTCGTGCCCGGAGATCCACTCTTCGTAGGGCACCGCCCCGCGATCGCGTCGGCCTCGGCCTTCCCGATCGACGCGAGGGGGTACCGGGTGATCATCTCCTCCAGTGCTCTTTCGTGGCTTGACCACTGTCGGTGGTCGCCGGGGCGTGGCGGTTCCAGAGTCCGCCTGCGTGGGCGGTGAGGAGAGGAGTGTCCGCCGTGGCGGCGTGGTATTCGGTCATCGGGTCTGACGAGTCACCGTACGAGGTCGTGTCGCATCGCCACGAACAGCGGAACGACGTTGGCCAGGCCCGCTTCGGTGTTGGCCGCGCCGGGGAGTGTGATGACGCCGGCGGTGTCGGCGTCCGACCAGGCGCACACGACGTCGCCGTCCTCAGGCACCCCGATGAAGCCGCAGGAGGAGATGCCGCCGAGCGGACCGGGCTCCTTGCGGCCGGTCTCGCCGATGAGGCCGCCGCCGACGAGGTCGAGCATCCGCTCCTTGGCCCGCTCGGTCTGCGCGGCTCCGCCCTCGACCTCGGCGGCGAGCACCCGGCTGAAGTCGTCCGTGTCGTCGGGTTCGATGCCCGGCCTGCGGTAGTAGGCGTTGATCGTCGTACCCGGGCCCAACTCGACGCGCGGCGGTTTGCTGCCGGTCACCTTGGTGAAGCCCGCCACGGTCTCGGGAGCCACCAGCCGCCGTTCCCCCGGCGCGGAGGCGGGCCGGCGCGGTTCGGGGATGTCCTCGCCCTTGGGATACCCGACGTAGCATCCGGCCAGCGAGGTGAGCACGAGGCCCCCTGCCAGCACCCGGCCGAGCCGTCCCCGTCCGCTCACGTCGCCTCCCGCAGTCCTGTTGCGCACGCCGCCATGACAGCCGACCGGGCCCCGGCGAGAACAGGGACCGTAGTCCTCGCCAGAGCGGGACATCGCTCAAGGAAGGCGCTCGACTCGCTTCCCCGCTGGTGGAGTCGGCCTTGCCGTCGCCCTCCGCCGGGCGTCCCGGTTCTTCTCTCGGGAAGGACACGCGGCGACCTGCTCCGCAGACGCGGCAGGCTCGCCGCGGTGATCGGCTTCACCGAGGGCGTCACCGGCGAACCCGAACCATCGCCCCGCCATGTTCTCCGCGGGAGCCTCTCGCGGAGGAAGGCAGGAGCTTCCAGGCGGGGCTGGGGCCGTGGCAGGATACGGGCGTGGTCTCGGACTCGTGGATCGGCGCCTTCCCCGGCGATTTCCCGATCGAAGAGCTCATCCTGCCGGTGCGGGTTCACAACCTGCTGAAGCGCGGCGGCCTCCACAGCGTCGGCGACGTCACCGGCAGCCACCGCGCGGACCTGTCCGCCATCGGCCTGTCCGACACCCAGATCGACCTCATACGCCGCGTGCTCGTCGACCACCGCGCCGACATCCCCTCCGACTGGCCGGACGGCGCCTGAGCGCGACCCGCAGACTTGGACACATCCGCGGCCTGCGCAAACACCCGGGGAGCCGTGGCGCGACCCGGGCTGGGTGGCCGCGCCACACCGGCCGGAGCCCGGGGAGACCGTCTGCGGCCTGAGAACACCACGCACGCAGACTCGGGCAAACCAGATGATTTGCCCCGATTCACCGTCTCGGCTACGCCTCGACGGGCTGCGGTCAAGGCCATGAGCGTGGACATGTCCGTCTGCGATGAGCCGCAACCAGAGGGATCCCGGCGGAGTCTCACAAGCATGATCCAACTCAAGAGAACCGGACCGCCGCACGCGCTCGCGGCCGGTCTGGCGGCCGCAGGGCTGCTGCTGGCCGCCTCCTCCGGCTGTATGGTGCCAAGCGATCCCGTGATCGCGACCAGCGAGCCGGTGGCCCCTCCCCAAGACGGCGCCGCACCCCCGGACGGCGCAGGCCAAGCACCGCAGAACGGCGGCGTCCCCGGCAACGCGGTGTTCGTAGCCACCGGAGCGGTCGAGGCACGGGCCGCCGACATGGAACAGGACTGCGGCCCGCCGACGCAGGGCGGGGTCTCCTACTTCGCCACCCTGTACTCCAACGGGGCCAAGGCGCTCACCCTGACCGTCGCCAACCGGGACGGCGCCGAGGGGGCGCTGCTGGAGGACCACCGCTCCGGATACTCCTACGTCTCCATCGACTCCTCCGGCATCACCATCGACCCCATCGCCAGGACCGCGTCCGTCGACGCGGACCTCCAGCGCACCGACGGAGCCACCGACACCACCCACGTGACCGCCACCCTCGCCTGCCCGTAACCGTCCCAGACGCGTACCCCCTTACACTCCCCGCCCCCCGACAGATCTTTCATCCGCGGCCCGATCACAAGGCCCGATCCGGTGACAGCGGACCGAGCAGGCCTTCAGACCAGGAATCACCCCCGCCACCGCAGACCGTGAGCCGGACGGATCTTGCGAACCCTTGCGAAGACTCCCCACTCGGGCACCGCACCCATCCCGGACACAGCGGTCCGCACCCGCGGAAGTGACCGGATGCCCAGGTCCAAGACGCGTAACAGGCCGTCGCGGAGCTGGCGACAGGGCAACCAGCTCGAACGCAGATCACCCGATCAACGATTCCCGCCGGTCCCGGCCCCGGAGAACACCGGACCACCAGCGGCAGAGACATCTGCTCCTTGAGACCGATCGGTGAAAGTCGAAGGCGAACGCGACGTCCGCGGTGGTTCTGGTATCAGTTCAGGGTGAGTGGCGTGGTGGTG
>JAFACJ010000028.1 GCA_023425615.1 Actinomycetes bacterium | reverse complement strand
CTACTGGATCGGGCGCGAGCGCGGGTTCCCGCTCGGCGGGGTCGCCACCTTCTACTACCGCGAATACGACCGGATCTCCGAGCATCCCGAGGACGACCTCGCGGCCCTGGCGGCCGGCTGGAACCGGCTGGTCGCCCACCACCCCATGCTGCGCATGGTCGTCGACGGCAACGGGCGGCAGCGCGTCCTGCCGTCCGTCGACGCCTATGAGATCCAGGCCGAGGATCTGCGCGGCCTGGAGGCCGAGCAGGTCGAGCGGCGGCTCGCCGCACTGCGGCACGAGCGCTCCCACCAGATCAGGCCCGCCGACCGGTGGCCGCTGTTCGACATCGGTGCGGCCTTCCTGCCCGGCGGCCGGACCAGGATCTTTCTCGGCGTCGACGTCCTGGCGCTCGACCTGGCGGGATGGATGCAGATCCTCGCCGAATGGGGTGCCGCGGTGGCCGATCCCGGCCTGGAGCTGCCCGGCTCGCCGGTCTCCTTTCCCGAGCTGGTCGCACGGCGCCGGGACGACCCCGGGGAGAGCCTGCGCAGAGCCGAGGACGAGGAGTACTGGCGGGCGCGGGATCTGCCCGCCGGGCCGAGCCTGCCCTGGACCCGGGACCTGGCCGAGGTCCGCTCGCACCGCTTCACCCGCACCTCCGCGGAACTGGGCGCCGGGGAGTGGGAGGCGCTGCGCGAGCGCGCGGCGCGGCGCGGGCTGAGCCCCACGGGCGTGCTGCTGGCCGCGTGCGGGCTGGTGTTGGCCCGGTGGGGCGCCGATGGACCGTTCTGCCTGAACACGACGCTCTTCGACCGGCCCGATGAGCCGGAGCTGGCCCATCTGGTCGGTGACTTCACCTCCACGGTACTGGTCGAGGTCCCGCGGCCGGACCTGCGGGAGTGGGGAGGTTTCGGGGAGTTCGCCGCCCGCGTCAACCGCCGTTTCTGGACCGACATGGAGCACCGGGCGGTCTCCGGCGTGGAGGTGCGCGGTGATGGCGACCTCACCCCGGTCCATCCGGTCGTCTTCACCAGCGGCCTCGGGCTGAGCGAGCCGGGCCGTGCCCCGGCGCACTGGCTGGGCGAGGAGGTCTACGGCGTCTCCCAGACCCCCCAGGTGGCGCTCGACCACATCGTCCACGACGAGGCAGGGCGGCTGCGCATCTCCTGGGACTCGGTCGAGGGGCTCCTACCGGACGGGTTCGTCGCGGGCATGCGCGACGCCCACCTGCGGCTGCTGCGCCGCCTGGCCGCGGGCGAGGAGGCCTGGAGCGATCCGGCGCTGGGCTGGGACCCGTCGTTCCTGGGGGAAGAACCGCTGGGGTGCCGGCCCTTCGGCGAGGCCGGGCCGCTGCTGGACGACCCTCTGCGCCGCGCCGCGCACACCTGCGCGGACGGATCGGCGCTGCTCGACGCCGGAAGCGGCCTCACCCATGGTGAGCTGGCCGAGCGGACCTCCCGGATCGGCTCGTTCCTGGCGGAGTGCGGCCTGGGGCCGGGCGACCTCGTCGCGGTCGCCTTCGACAAGGGTGCCGAGCAGGTGATGGCCCTGCTCGGCGTCTGCGCGAGCGGCGCGGGATACGTGCCGGTCGAGCCTTCGTGGCCGGCCGACCGGATCGCCTCGGTGTGCGAGCAGGCCGCGATCGCCCACGCCGTGGTCTCCAACGACGACACGACCGTCTGGCCCGCGGGAGTCTCCGTCCACCGCCTGTCGCAGTGCCTGCGGGGCGGAAAGGCGCAGCCGCGCCGGGCCGAGGCGGACGATCTGGCCTACGTCATCTTCACCTCCGGCTCCACCGGACGGCCCAAGGGCGTGGCCATCGAGCACCGGGCCGCCCGCACCACGATCGACGACCTGATCGATCGCTTCCCCCTCTGCCCGCAAGACCGCGTCCTGGGGCTGTCGGCCTTCAGTTTCGACCTGTCGGTGCACGACGTCTTCGGGGTGATGGGCACCGGAGCGGCGCTCGTGCTGCCCGATGCCGCCCGCCAGCGCGACCCCGGCCACTGGCTCGACCTGATGGAACGCCACCGGGTCACCGTCTGGAACACCGCGCCCGCCCTGATGGAGATGCTCGTCGAGTACGCCGAGCTCGAACCCGAGCGCACCCGCAGGGCCCTGGCCCCGCTGCGGGTGGTGTTCCTGTCGGCGGACTGGATCCCGGTGACGCTGCCCGACCGGGTGCGCGCTCTGGCCCCCGACGCGCAGATCATCAGCCTCGGCGGGGCCACCGAGGCCTCGATCTGGTCGATCTGCTTCCCGATCGGCCACGTGCCGCCGTCATGGCCGAGCATCCCCTACGGGCGCGCCCTGCGCGGCCAGAGCTTCCACATCCTCGACCCGCAGGGGCGCCCGTGCCCCGTCGGGGAGTCGGGCGAGCTGCACATCGGCGGCGACGGACTGGCCCGCTGCTACATCGGCGACGAGCGGCAGACCCGCGAACGGTTCGTCACCGATCCCGTCCTGGGCCGCAGGCTCTACCGGACCGGCGACCTGGGCCGCTGGCGCACCGACGGCACCATCGAGTTCCTGGGACGCCTGGACCGCCAGGTGAAGATCCGCGGCCACCGTATCGAGCTCGGTGAGGTCGAGTCCGCGCTCGACCGCACCCCCGGCGTGCGCCGCTCGGTGGCCCTGTCGCTGCCCGGCCCCGACGACCGCCCCCGCCTGGTCGCCTTCCTCGTCTGCGACCCCACCGCGCCGCCCACGGACGAGGAGCTCGTCACCCGGTTGCGCGAACGGGTCCCCGACTACATGGTCCCCAGTCGGTTCGTGCACCTGGAGGACTTCCCCGTCACGGCCAACGGGAAGATCGACTACAAGGCGCTCCCGAACCCCTACCGCAGGCAGAACCCCTCCGCAACCGCCCAGCCGGACGTCCCCGCCCCGGTTGCCCCCGAGCCGGAGACCGAGACCGCGCCGGTCACCGAGCCCGCCGCCGAGGCAGAGCTGGCCTCCCTGATCCGGGTAGCCGTGGACCAGGGACTCGAGATCACTCTGCGGATCACAGCGGGAGCCCTGCCCCCGTCTCGGGCGCTGACCGCCGCGGGCGCCTGCGCGTCGACGCTGCGCGCCGCCGCCGCCCACAGCGGCCTCGCCTTGGACGAGCGGCTGGCACCCGGCACGCTGATCGAGCTCACCGCCCACCCGGAAGCCGCGGCGCCCCCCGCCCCCCTCCGGATCGCGGCCCCCTCCCGGGTTCCCGCTCCACGCCCCGCTGCCGCGCCGCCCGCGGACGAG
>JAFACJ010000531.1 GCA_023425615.1 Actinomycetes bacterium | reverse complement strand
GTCGAAGGTCGTCCTCCCCCGGCTCCGGCAGGTGCTTCACGACGTCGCCTACCCCGTCGTCCCGTTCGTGCGGGACGGGTCGGGCCGTGCGGCGACGGGCGGGGCCGAGACCGAACTCCTCCGCCTGATCGTCGCCGGGTTGCGCTCGGACCATCGAACCGGGATCGAGCTGACCCGCCTGGCCCGGGCGGCGGCCGAGACCCGCGGCGAGCTACGGCGCGTCGCGGCGAACCGGCTCGCCGGGATCAGGCGGGACGCGCGCCTGCGCGACCCGAGAGCGGTCCTCACCGCGGTCGCCGAACTGGCCGCCATGGCCGCCGAGAAGCCCGCCATACAGGCGGCGGAGTCAGCGCTCACCCGGCTCGCCGACCTGCCCGAACGGTTCGAGCACGACCGCGGCGAACTGCCCGGCCTGCTGCGAGGAGCGGCGGATCGGCTCCTCAAGGACTACGAAGTGCACGCCGCGTCCCGCCCCGCCGGCGCCATGGCCTTCCCCGAGGTCCCGGTGGCGGGCCTGAGCGGGCCCTATGTCAAGATCCGCAGCAGGATCCTCGGCTATCTGGACAACATCCTGGAGCATTCGGCGTCACTGCGCCTGATCGAGGACGAGGAGAAGGCGCTCCGCGCCCTGCGCGGGGAGGTGGTGGACGGACGCCTTGAGATCGCGCTGCTCGGCCAGTTCTCGGCCGGCAAGTCCTCGCTGATCAACGCGATGCTCGGGCTGCCGGTCAGCGACCGGGCCAGCGTGCTGCTGCCCACCAGCAGCACGGCGGAGACCGCCACGGTGACCAGGGTCTCCTACGCTCCCGCACCGGTGGCGCACGTGACCTGGCTTCCCGCGGTGAAGCTGACCTTCTTCGAGCGGAAACGCAGTATCGGCGGATACCGGGTGCACAAGGATGAGATCGCGGCTTTCGCCTCCTGGCTGGAATCCGGCGAGATCGATCCCGCCGACTGCGTCTTCGAGCCGATGGAGCAGGACGGCTTCACGCAGCGGGAACTGCTCCGGGGCTTCCATGCCTGCTGGAAGGCGATCCCTCCGGAGGCGGACTTCGCCTACCGGAACCGGGAGTCACAGATCACGCCGCGTTTTCCCGACGGTCCCGTGCCCCTGCGGGTCACCGTCACCCGGTTCCGCGATCCGGCACCGGCGGACTGGCCCGAGGAGCGGTCCGGGCTCCCGGAGACCTTCGCCGAGATCCGCCTGCCCCGCTTCGCGCTGCGCGTCGACCGGCTCGACATAGGCCATCCGCACGAGCTGCTGCGCCACCTGTCTTTCCTCGACACCCCGGGTACGGACGCGCCGATCCCGCATCATGAATCCGTCGCGCTCAGGACCGTCGAGCACCGTTCCCGCCCGATCGTCTACTGCATCCCCGGCGTGCGTCCGGGCGGGAAGACCGACCGCGACAACCTGTCGTTCATCGCCAAGAGCCCGCTGCGCGAAGAGGACAGCTCACGGCTGTTCTTCGCCGTCACCCAGCGCGGCAGGGTCGACCCGGCCGACCGGCCGGAGGTCATCGAAACGGTGCGGCGCCAGCTGAGCGCGCTCGGCCTGCGGGGCCGCACCTACTTCACCGAGGTCAGGTCCGAGCGGAACACCGAGTTCC
The DNA here is from genome assembly GCA_023425615.1 of Actinomycetes bacterium. GTDB lineage: Bacteria > Actinomycetota > Actinomycetes > Streptosporangiales > Streptosporangiaceae > Actinocorallia. The sequence continues at coordinate 1,874 of JAFACJ010000531.1, read as the reverse complement.
ATGAGCTCGTCGCCGACATCCGCGCCTACACCACCGACAGCCGCGCCGCCGTGGTCGACTCCTGGCTCAAGAGCGGCATGAGCCAGATGCGCGGGATCCGCAACCGTGCGCAGAGCGGCCTCGACCTGGCCGACGCGACCGCGGCCGAGCGCCGGGAGCACGCCGAACGCCTGAGCGCCGATGACGAGGCCATCGGCCGGATCGTCGCGGAGTTCTGGCAGGAGCACGTGCCCTGGGCTCGCAGGCGGCTGGAGGCCATCCTCGACGACGGCCGGACGATCATCGACGAGCAGATCGGCGATCTCGCCGTCCGCGCCGATTTCCGTACCGACGGGGACGACGCCCCGCCGACGGCGCTGCTCCGGCTCATCAAGGAGCTCGACGAACGCACCCTGCGCCAGATCGAGTCACTGTGCCGTGGCCTCGCCGCCAAAACGTCGAGCCAGGTCGCCGAAACGCTCATGCCGCACGAGGTCGTCCCCGAGCCGTCCAAGCCGGCCGGGGTGCTGTTCAGCAGCGCGGACGTGCAGTCGGCGATCAAGGCTCAGGTCTGGCGTCCCTTCTACCGGCGCGGGTTCGGCGGCAAGAGCAAGGACGTGGCCGAGAACCGCGAACGGATCGCCGAGGCGTGGGAGGCGTCGCGGAAGGCGGCCCACGAGACCGCGGCGGCCCGGCTGAGCGCGACGATCGGCCATCTGGACGCCGACCTGCGCCGGATCGGGGCCGCCATCCGCATCGAGCTGTCCGACGCGCGGCGGCCGCCGGAACCCCGTGACCTCAAGGGCCTGGAAGAGGTACGCGACGCCGCCGCCCGCTGGATCGAACGCTTCGAGGCCCTTCTCGACCACTACCGGAGGGAGATGTCATGAGATCGGCATCCGGAACCGCGGACGACGCCGCAGAACTCCTCGGCGGAGTCGTCGCCGAAGTGACACGCCGCGCCATCGCTCCGGCGCTGGAACCTTTCCAGGAGACGGTCACCGGAGCGCAGCAGGCATTGGCGAAGAACAACAAGACCCTCGATGAGCGGCTGCGGCAGATCGCCGACGAGCTCTACGAGGTCAAGAAGTCACGGGACGCGCTCGCCGCCGAGCTGGCGAAGCTGTCCGTCTGCCGCGAGCAGCTCGAAGCCACCGCCGGACGGCTCGCCCGGCGGCAGAACCTCCTGCTGGGCTGCATGATCGCGACTATCGTCCTCCTGCTGCTCGTCTGCGGGCTGGTCCTACTGGCGTGAAGCTCACGCCGGGGTCCACGGGAGCATCAATCCGTCGCCCGGCCGCCGGGGCACCACGTGCAGGTGCAGGTGCGGGACGGTCTGGGTGGCCGCCGAGCCACGGCTGGTGATGATGTTGCAGGCGCCGAGGCCGGAGGCGACCTCCGCGGCGATCCGCATCGTCGCGGCCGCCGCCTCGGGGGAGGCTCCCGCGTCGGGCACATGCGCACGGGAGACGACCAGGAGGTGGCCGGGGGTGACCGGCGCCAGCGGATGCAGCACGATCGCGTCCTCATGGCGGAGGACGATGTGCGCCGGCGCTGCGCCCGCGATGATCCGGCAGAAGACGCAGACCTCCTGCGAGTCCTGGTCGTTCACATGGCTCCCGTTTCGAGCTCGCGTGCCGCGTCGCCGCTGGGGGGCAGAGCGGCCCGTACCTCGGCGACGAACTCCGCCGCCGACCGCGACGCGGAACCGTCCAGGGTATGCAGCAGCGCCACGAACTCGGTCCGTGCGCTCGCCGACCCGGTGGACGACAGGGCGTGGAACGAGCGCCGCGCCACGTCCAGCCCCTCCCTCAGGTCCCCGGCGGCGATGTGCGCCCGGGCCAGCCGGGTGCCGAACAGCGCGCGGACGCGCCGGGACCGCCGTGAGCGGTGAC
>JAFACJ010001143.1 GCA_023425615.1 Actinomycetes bacterium | reverse complement strand
CCGCTTGATCTCGGGGAACAGCTCGACCGCCTTGGCCGCGTCGAACCGCAGCACGCCGGTCGCCTGCCTGTCGAACGCCAGCAGCGCCTCCAGCGCCTCGACGCCCTCCTGCGGGGTGATCGGCTCGATGACCGCGACGTTCGCCTCGGTCGCGCCGCCGACCTGGGCCCAGGTGCCCCAGTTGATGGTGGTGCCGGCCAGGCCGCGGGCCCTGCGGTGGGCGACGAGGGCGTCGAGCGCGGCGTTGGCCGCGGCGTAGCAGCCCTGTCCCGGCGAGCCGAGCAGCGCGGCGGCCGAGGAGTGGACGACGAAGAAGTCGAGATCGTCCGGCGCCGCCTCGTGCAGCCGCCTGGCGCCTTCGACCTTCGGCGTCCACACCCTGTGCAGATCCTCGGGCCCGAGTTCGGCGATGAGCCGGTCGGCCATCCCCGCCGCGCCGTGGACGATGCCGCACAGCCGGCGGCCGCCCTCGCGTGCGACGGCGACGAGCCGTTCGGCGACGCCCTCTGCGGCGATGTCGCCGAGCACCACGCCGACGTCCACACCCGACTCGCGGAGCCTGGCGATGACCTTCTCCGCGTCGGGGCCCGGACCCGAACGCCCGGACAGGACGATACGGCCCGCGCCGCGCTCGGCGAGGAGCTGCGCGGTGACCAGGCCGATGCCGCCGTAGCCTCCGGTGATGATGTAGGAGCCGCCGCGCCGCACGATCTTGCGCGGCCTGCCTTCGAGCGGCTCACCGGCGGCGAGGCGTGCGGTGTGCCGGACGCCGTCACGCCAGGCGACCTCGGTGTCGGACGTGTCGGCGGCGGCCTCGCGCCGCACCAGTTCGCGTTCCTCGGCGGTGAGCGGCCCGTCCGGGCCCGCGGGCAGATCCAGGAGCGTCGCGCGCAGACCCGGCTGCTCGAAGCCGAGGACCCGCACCAGCGCGGGCAGGAAGCCGTTGCCCTGGTCGCCCGCCTCGCCGGGGAGAACGGGCTGGGAGCCGCGGGTGACCAGCCGCAGCCGCTGCGAGGTGAGGGAGCGTGACACCCCTGCCACGGCCAGCACCAGCTCCTCGTCCCGCACCGGCGGGACGAGCACGACCTGCCGGACGTCCGGGGTGAGCAGTTCCCGCACGGCGCGCTCGGCGTCAGCCCAGTCCAGCTCCTCGACGATGAGCAGCCCTTCCGGCTCCCCGCCGTCCTCGGGTGACTCGGCGGCGGTCCAGCGGTTCTCGACGAGCTTCCCGGCCAGGGGCACGGGGAGCTGCGACGGACGGGTCAGCGTGATGCCGGTCGCGGCCAGCAGCGGGGCGCCCGTCTCGTCGTACAGGTGGACTTCGCCGACGGCGGTCTGCTCGGTGCGCTCGACGGCCACCCGGCAGCGTCCGCCGCGGTGGGTGGGGCCGAAGACGCGCAGTTCGGCGATCGACTCGGGCAGCCAGCCCGGCTCGCCGACCTCGGCCGCCAGCAGCTTCAGGCACCGGTCGAAGACCTCGGGGTGCAGCCGGTAATGGCGGCTGCCGCGCACCGCACCGTCCACCGGCGTCCCGCCGTCCGCGTTCCCGGGAAGGGGTGCGGAGGCGTTCTCGGCCGTGGTCTCGGCCGTGGCGAGGCGGGTCCAGGTCCCGGCGGGGGTGCGGGCGTGGATCTCCACATGCCCGTCCTCGGAGAGCGTGGTGCTGAGCGTCGCCGCGTCGGACAGCGCCAGCGGGCGGTGGACCGTGAGGCCGCGGACGGCGCCGGCGCCGTTCTCCGCGCCGGCCGCGAGCGCCATCTCCGCCAGGGCGGCGGCGGGCAGCAGCGGGGCGTCCCAGGTGACCGTGCCCTGCCAGGCGTGGCGGTCCTCGCCGGGCAGTTCGACGTGCGAGCCGAGCAGCGGGTGGACGTCCGCCCCCGCGACACGGCGGGCGCCGTCCACCCAGTGGCGCTCGTGCCGCCAGGGGGCGCGCGGCAGGTCGACGAGCGTCCCGTCGGCGGGCGCGGCGATGGCGTGCCCGTGCACGGCGAGCGTGGCGAGCCGGGCGTGGAACGTCAGCGTGTCGTCGGTCTCCTGGCCCTTGGGCGCGCGCTTCAGCGAGTGCGTGATGAGCGCGCCCGACCCCTCCAGGGTCTCCCCCACCGCCATGGACAGGATCGGGTGGGCGTTGACCTCGATGAAGGTGCGGTGCCCGTCCTGGGCGGCGGCGGTGATCGCGTCGGCGAGCCGGACGGGGTTGCGCAGGTTGGCGGCCCAGTACTCGGCGTCCAGCGGCACCGAACCGTCGAGCAGCTTGCGCGGGTCCTCCAGCGCGGTGGTGTACATCGGGACGGTGCCGTTCCCCGGCTTCAGCTCGGCGAGCACCTCGCGCAGTTCGGGCAGCAGCGGATCGACCTGCGGGGAGTGCCCCGCGCCCTCGGCCTTGACCTGGCGGGCCAGGTATCCGCGCGCCGAGGCCCAGGCCAGCACCGCCTCGATGGCGTCGTTGTCGCCGGTCACCACGGTCTGGCGGGGCGAGGAGAGCACGGCCGGGTGCACCTCGGGCCCGTCGTAGGCGGCGAGCTCGGGCAGGCCGCAGCCGATCACGGCCATGCCGCCTCCGCCGACCAGCGCGGTCATCAGCCGCGACCGGCGCACGATCACCTTGACGCCGTCGGCGGGGGTCAGCGCGCCCGACACCACGGCGGCGGCGGCCTCGCCCATCGAGTGGCCGACGACCGCGGCGGGCTCGACACCGTAGGAGCGCCACATCCGGGCCAGGCCGACCTGCACCGCGAACAGCACCGGCATGATCTCCGCCGGGCCCTCGGGCATCCTGCCGCTCTCCAGCAGGTCCCACAGGGCGAGCCCCGCCTCCTCGACGAACAGGGCGTCGAGGTCGTCGATCGCCTCGGCGAACGCGGGCTCCTCCTCCAGCAGCGACTGCGCCATGCCGGGCCGCTGCGCGCCGTAGCCGGAGAACACGAACACCGGACGGCCCGGCGTGCCGACGGCGGTGCCGGTGACGACGGCCGGGTGCGGCGTCCCCTCGACC
>JAFACJ010001122.1 GCA_023425615.1 Actinomycetes bacterium | reverse complement strand
GTCCGGCGCCCGCCGCGGACGACACGCTACGGCTCTACTTCCTGTGCGCGCACCCCGCCCTGCCGCCGGCCTCGGCCGTCGCCCTGACGCTGCGCGCGGTCGGCGGACTGACCACCCGGCAGATCGCGGCGGCGCACCTGGTCCCCGAGGCGACGATGGCGCAGCGGATCAGCCGGGCCAAGCGGCGGATCGCCGGGCTGCCGCTCGACCGGCCCGGCCAGCTCGTGACGGTGCTGCGCGTGCTCTACCTCGTCTTCAACGAGGGGTACGGCGGAGACGTCGACCTGGCGGCCGAGGCGATCCGCCTCACCCGCCAGCTCGTCGCCTTGACCGACGAGCCCGAGGTCGCGGGGCTGCTCGCGCTCATGCTGCTGCACCACGCGCGCCGCGCCTCCCGCACCGGCCCGGGAGGCCGCCTGATACCGCTCGGCGAGCAGGACCGATCACGCTGGGACACCGCCCTGATCACCGAAGGAGTGGCGATCCTGCAGGCCGCGCTGGCCCGCGACCGGCTGGGCGAATACCAGGCACAGGCCGCGATCGCCGCCCTGCACGCGGACGCCCGGACCGCCGCCGAGACGGACTGGGTGCAGATCGTGGAATGGTACGACGAACTGCTGCTCCTCACCGGCAGCCCGGTGGTGCGGCTCAACCGCGCGGTGGCCGTCGGGGAGGCCGACGGGCCGCACGCCGGCCTGGCGGCGCTCGTCGAGGTGAGCCCCGACCTGCCCCGTCACACAGCGGTGACGGCATACCTGCGCGAACGCGCCGGCGACCTCGAACAGGCCGCCGAACTGTACGCCGAGGCGGCCCGCGCCGCCACCAGCCTGCCGGAGCTCAACCACCTCACCCGAGAGGCCGCACGGGTACGGCAACTACTGCGTCCGTGAACACCGTGAAGCTCGCACCGCAGCAGAGGAAGCCCGGGGCATTCTCTGTCGGGCAGGTCAGATCGGGCGCCTTGACGGTGTCGATGCGGTCCATCGGGTTGGCATGCAGCAGGTCACGGCGGAGTTCGTATCGCGGGCGGTGGATCCGCCGGAGAGAACCGCGGCGGGGCCGTGGCGAGCCGTCGGTGCTCTCGCGCCCGGCGGTCAGGAGGGCTGGACTTCGTCGAAGAGGGCGAGGGCTTCGGCGGGGTCCGGGCTCACGAGGCGTTCCAGACCGGCCGCCGTGATCTCCGCCCACCTGCCGGCCCGCGCCCACATCTGCTCCTCGAAGGCGCGGACGGCCTCGTCCAGATCTCCGGGGCCGGAGGCGGCGGCGATGGACTCGGCGAGCTCGGCGCCTTCCAGCATCGCGAGGTTCGCGCCCACCCCCAACGGGGGCATCAGGTGGGCGGCGTCGCCCAGGAGCGTCACCCCGGGGACGTGAGCCCAGGTGTGAGACACGGGCAGGACGTAGAGGGAGCGGTGGACGAAAGCGGCGCCGCGGCGGAGGAGGTCGAGGACGGGATCGGCCCAGCCGTCGAACAGAGCCAGCAGGCTCGACCGCACGGCCTCGGCGTCGGCCAGGTCCAGGCCCGCGTCCAAGCTCGCGTCCAGGCCCGCGCGCCGGTTCAGGCCCATATGCCGGGCCGGGTCCGTGTGCCAGTCCAGCGGCGCGCGGAACTGGGCGTACACCTTGACGTGGCCGCCGCTGTTGCGCTGGGCGACGAGGGCGCGGTTCACGCCGTACACGGCCATGGAACCGTCGCCGACCAGCCGGGCGAGGTCGGGGTGGCGGGCGTCGACGTCGTCCAGGGAGGTCTCGACCAAGGTGACGCCGGTGTAGTGCGGCGTCGCGGGGGAGAGCGCCGGGCGGACCCGGGACCAGGCGCCGTCCGCGCCGATCACGAGGTCGAACACCTCCTGCCGCCCGTCCGCGAAATGGACCAGCACGCCGTCCGGTGTCCTCGGCACCACCTTCGTCACGCCCCGCCCCCACCGCACGTCCAGGGGGCCGAGCAGCAGGTCGCGGAGCTGCCCGCGGTCGATCTCGGGATTGGCACGGTCGTCCGGACGGGGCGGCCAGTCGCGGAGGACGGTTCCGTCCGGGGTCAGGATGCGCATGGCCTGGCCCTCGGGACGGGACAGCGCCCGGAACTCCGCCAGCAGCCCCGCCTTGGCCAGCGCGAGCTGGCCCAGCTTCTCGTGCAGGTCCAGCGTGCCGCCCGGGGGACGGGCGTCGGGGGCCGGATCGCGTTCGAAGACGGTGACGGGGTGATCATGGCGGTGCAGGACACGGGCGAAGGTAAGGCCGGCGGGGCCGCCCCCGATCACGGCGATACGATGTCTCATGTCGATACACTGTATTTTGCTGAGACAGTGTATCGCAACAGTACGATGTATCCATGACTGTGTGGGACCGACCGGAGCCGCCGACCCGCCCCGCGCCGCTCGACCGGGAGCGCATCGTCGCCGCCGCCATCGCGCTGGCCGACGAGGGCGGCCTGGAGGCGGTGTCGTTGCGCAAGGTCGCCGCCCGGCTGGACGTCGGCCCGATGCGGCTGTACGGATACATCTCCACCAAGGAGGAGCTGTTCGACCTCATGGTGGACGAGGTCCACGCCGAGATCCTCCCCGAGGAGCGGCCCGGTGACTGGCGGGAGGCGCTGCGCGGCCTCGCCCACCGCACCAGGCGGGCCGCCCTCCGCCACGCATGGCTGGCCGACCTGCTCGGCGGCCGTCCGGCCCTGGGCCCGAACGCCCTCGCCGTCACCGAGACCACGCTGGCCGCCCTCGACGGCCTCGCCGACCTCGACACCGTCCTGCGCGCCGTGGAGACCGTCAGCGCCTACTTCACCGGCGCGATCAGGCGCGAGATCGCGAACCTGCGGGCCGAGCGCGCCACGGGCCTGTCCGAGCGCGACTGGCAGCGCGCCTCCGGCCCGCATGTGCGGAGGATACTGGCCACGGGCCGCTTCCCCGCGCTGGCCAAGGCCGTGTACGACGGCACGGAGGTGGACGCCGAGACGTCCTTCGCGACCGGCCTGGACTGGGTCCTCGACGCCGTTGCCGCCAAACTCGCCCGGCCACCGGCGTGACGCCTCGGGATGCCCAGGCGGCATCCATGGCGCCGCATGACGCCGCCGGACCGCGCGCGGCGGGCTGCCCCGGGGCGTCGGGTCAGGGGTGCTCCATGGTGAAGACGGCGGTGGTGCCGGGGACCAGTGCCGCGAAGGTGTGGGGGGCGTCGCCGGGGTAGGCGAAGTAGTCGCCGGGGCGCAGTTCGGTGGGGGAGTCGGCGGGGCCGACCAGGGCGCGGCCGGAGCCGAGGACGACGTGCTCGACGGTGCCGGGCTGGTGGGCGCGCGAGACATGGGGGGAGCCGGGCTCGGCGGTGATGCGGTAGAGATCGCGGCGGGCTCCGGGCGGGCACGAGGCCAGCAGGGTCGTGGCGTAGTCGGCGCCCTGGGCGCGGGTGGCGGGACCCTGGCCCGCGCGGATGAGGCGGGTGCGGGGGCGGACGGGCTCCACCAGGCGGCTGAAGGGCACGTCCAAGGCCAGGCCCAGAGCCCACAGCGTCTCCACGCTGGGATTGCCCGAGCCCGACTCCAGCTGGGAGAGGGTGGACTTGGCGAGGCCCGCGCGGCGGGCCAGCTCGGTGAGGGTCAGGCCGGCGCGTTCGCGTTCGCGGCGGAGGGCCGCGGCGATCGTCTTGATGATCTCCGCGGATCCGGAGACCGGAGGGCTCTGCGTCACGATGTTCGCTCCACACGTCGCTTTGTTCGGTTTGACGAACCGTCTGAGATTGTTCATGGTAATGGTCATGAGTTCACTGTGGCGAACGGCGGGGCGGGAGACGGCCCGCGACATCGCACTGGTCTGCCTGGCCGACGCCCTCGTCGGCGCCTCGTTCGGCGCGATCGCCGTCTCCGGCGGGCTGCCCCTGTGGGTGCCGGTCGCGATGTCCCTGCTGGTCTTCGCCGGAGGCTCCCAGTTCGCCGCCGTCGGCGTGGCGCTGGCCGGGGG
>JAFACJ010001095.1 GCA_023425615.1 Actinomycetes bacterium | reverse complement strand
GTCCGGCGCCGACGAGCAGCGACCGCAGGGTGACCGCCTGGCTCGGGATGATCTGCTCGTCGAGCGCCGGGCCGAGCAGTGCGACGGCCGCGTGCAGACCCGGGAGCACCGCCAGCCGCTCCACCAGCATCGCCGTCCCCGCCGGGGTGGCGGTGAACCGCTGTTCCGGAGTGAACTCGACAGAGACGTCGGCGGTGTTGGCGGTGCCGAGCGGGTCAAAGGAGATCGTGAGCGGTGTGCTTTCGGCGACGGCGAGGGACAGGGTCGGCCGGTCGGCGAGGCCGATCGCCTCCCGCAGGTCCAGCCCCACCCGGACGGATCCCGCGAAGACCGGCGCGCTGACCGAACCAGTGAACTCGACGTCGGCGACCACGGGACCCGCCTCGATTCCGTGCACGCCGATCGTCGCCGCGAACGGGGCGAAGGCGGCCGTGAGGCTCAGCTCACCACCGAGCAGTGCGGGCAGCCGGAGGCGAACGCCCTGCCCGGCGGGGGTGATCGTGCCCGGTGGCAGGGTCGCACCGATCAGGGTTTCCAGCAGGGACACGGCCGGAGCGACCAGGTTCGCGGCCCGGCTCGCCACATGGTCCGGAGTCAGTTCGGCGAGCTTGCGCGCTCCGTCGCCGAAGCCCGTCCCGTAGACGTCCAGGGCGCGGGCCACCTCCAGGGCTGCCGTCTTGAGCGCACCGTTCGGTGTGTGGTCGACGATCGCATCGAGCGTCCTGGGCAGGAGCCGGTCCAGCAGAGGCCCGGTCAGCGCGCCCAACCCGACGAAGTGCGGAACCACCTCGAACCAAGCGCCTCCGTCAAGGTCGAGTTCGATGCGGGGACCGGCTGCCGTCAGGGTCAGCCGCACTCCGAAGGACGGCCACCCCGGCGGGCTGATCCGCAGCTGCGCGCGCAGCCCGGGATGAACGTGCCGAGCCTCGTCCACGGTGATCATGGTGCTCACCGAGAGCCCGATCTCCGGGAGGGGCCTGAGCTCCTGCGGTGTGGACAGGGTGAGTGCCGGTCGGCCGTCCACCGGGCCGCCGTCGAGCGCCAGCAGCCCGGGGATGAGGGAGACCCCCGCAGCGCTGGTCTCGAGGCCCAGCAGTGCGGCCGCCTGCGCCAGCAGCTCCGGCAGGACCTGGGGGGCGGCGCCGAGCAGCCGGTGGAGCGAGGCGGCCGGGTCCAGGAGCAGATCGGCCAGCGCGCGCCGCTCGGCTCCGGTGAGCCCGGCCAGGACACCCACCAGGTGGGCTGCCAGCATGGCGCCGATCGGTGTGGCGAGCCGTTCGAGCGCTCCGGGTTCCGGAGGGCCGCCCGCCTGGCTGAGCACCGCCGTTCCGCCCGGCTGAGGGCCGTCGACGACGAGGGTGCCGTCCGCCCTGCGGGTAATGCTCAGCGGACCTGCGCCGACCCCCACATCCAGGTCAATGCTTTCACCGACGACGACCGTCCAGCGGCCGTTCACGGTGATGGGTCCGGCAGGTGCCGTGGCCTCGACGAGGACCGTCCAGGGCTGGGAGGTGAGGGTGATCCGCACGGGTTCGTCCGGGCCGCCCCTGACCCAGCGCCGGCGGCCCGCGGGGGCGGACGTGTCGGGGTGCAGACCGAGGATCTGAGTGTCGAGGAGTGCCGCGAGCCTGTCGGTGAGCCATGCGGCGGGGTCGTCCAGCAGAGCCGCGAGAGCATCGTCGAGAACGCGGTGCTCACCGGAGGGCAGGCGTCGCACGATGCCGAGTCCGTCCCGAAGGAGTGCAAGAGACTCGGCGAGCGCAGTGTCGCCCGCGAGGGCCAGGTCGGAGACCGCCCGCACCGCCTGGTAGAGGCAGTCGGAGAAGGGCGCATCGTCCCGGGTCAGCCGGGGATGGTGTGCGCCGCGCACCATGACGTCGAGGAGCGTCAGCCTGGCTTCGGCGGTTCGGGACCGCAGGTCCATGACAAGGTGCAGGTCGATGGCACCGATTTGGACCTCCCGACCGGGTGACGCAGGACCCACCAGGGGTGTGTCCGGCTTGCCGATCCGCAGATGGACGGTCAACGCCGGAAGGCCGGTCGGAGCCGGTCCGAAGGCGGCAAGATCCAACCGGGCCGTCGCCCGGACCGCGGTCGAGGCCGAAGAGAGCAGGTCGGCCTCCAGCCCCCCGACGAAGGCTCGGGGAAGCCCCACCGGTTCGCCGAGCATCAGCTGTCCGGCCAGGTCCGCCAAGCCGCTGCCGCACACGCCGCCGATGCGCAGCGCAGGCCCGAATCCGTCATCGGGCACGAACGGCTCGGCGGCCAGCAGTTCCAAAGGGGTGGTCAACGGTGCCCGGCCGCCGGTCGCGTCGACCGTCCACCCGGCCAGAAGTCCTCCGATCAGTTTCAGGGCGCGGCTGTGTTGGCCGTCCGGCAGGGAAAAACCGTTGAGCAGATGAACCGTCGAGGCTAGGACGGTGTCGTTCACCGGTGCGGGCAGTCCGTCGGCGGGCGAGGCGACACAGATCACTCCGGTGTAGGCGTCCGGCTTCGCGCGGACGGCAGCCAGCAGCGCGGGTGCGGCCAGTGACACCCCGATGGCGGTGAACTTCCGGCCGGGATGCAGCTCCCTCAACCGGGTCAGGACGGTGTCGATCTGCGCTGTCTTCCGGTCGTCGAGCACCACGACATGGACCGGGGCGGCACGGTACCTGGACAGGTCCAGGGGGTCGGGCCCGCCGGCGACCCGGTTCAGGTCGACCAACTGAGGCTCGGCGGCGAGCGCTTCCAGCAGGGGGCCCAGCGTGCGAGTGCCGAGCAGGCCGGGCAGCACGATCACGGTCGGGGCGTCCGGCTCGGCCGCTTTCCACTCGTCGAGCCGCTCCATGATCGCCCTCACCGCCAAGGGGTCCGCGATCACGTCGGCATGGGCGCACGGGACGGTGAGGTCGAATGGCCGATCGGGATCGGTGACTACCAGACCGTCGCCGTCGGCGAGCAGGGCGTCGAGTTCGAGAATGCGGTCGGTCAGCGCAAGCCTGTCGTACAGATCCAGGTTTGGACCACCGGTGTCGGGCTCATCTCGGCTGAACCAGCCGACGGCGCTCAGGTCTCCCAGAGGCAGCGTCCAGGGTGCCTGCGCGGTACCGGCTCCGTCTGTGCCCGTCAGCAACGACGACAGCAGATCGCACAGCTCGGGCATCAACGGGCCCAATGGGCCTTCCACACGGAAGGGATCGGCTGTGAGGTCGCGCAGGACCGCCACCGGGTTCGACAGGTCCTCGGGCAGCGCCCTGATCACGGCTGCGATCACCGAGGTGAGCAGATCCGGGACGGGATCGTCCTCGGGCCGGAACCCCGCCAGAGCGCGCCCGGCCAGGAAGGTCAGGAGGCTGCGGACCGCATCGGTGTCAAGGCCGAGACCCAGGTCGAGTCGGGTGAGATCCGGCTGCGGCGGTAGAGCGAGCGTGCCCAGCTCGAGCGTTTCCGGCACGGTCAGCGCCAGCCCGGTGAGCTCGTTCTCCACCTCGACCGGCCTGCCCGGACGCCAGAGTAGTCGGCCGGTCCAACCCTGGCAGCGCAGCGGCAGGTCCTCGGGCAGAAGCCCCCCGATGGTCCAGGACGCCGCTATGGCGGGCAGCAGCCTCGTCGTGGTGATGCCTCCCGGTTCGAACAGGAACGACACCACGCCGATCCTGGTTCCGAACTTGAACGCCGCCGCGCTCTCCGGCACCTGTGCGGTCAGGAAGAAGGCCAGGCCGACCTCGAGCGTCACCCGCTCTCCTTCGACGGCCGCCGAGGCCACCAGCTCCATTCCGGCCTCGTCGGCGCCGAACACCCTGAGCCGCCAGGCGTCAGGCGGGGTGCCGGAGGGTTCGACGGGCGTGGCCGCATCCACTCCGAGGAGTGTGCCGAGAGCGCGGAACTGCCGGTCGGCCCAGACGCCGTCGAGCACGCACCTGCGGTGGTAGTCGGCGAGAGCCCGGGTGGGTGCGGTGGTCAGTAGTGTCAGGTCGAGCGGGGGCGCGATGCCGTCGAGCCCGGTGAGCGCCAGCAGCGCGTCCTCGAGCCGTCCGGGTGCGCCGAGCCTACGCTTCAGGAACTCCCTGGCTTCGGCCTTCACGGTGTCGGCCAGGGCGTTGGCATCGGTGAGGTCCAGCTGGGGTAGGACTGCGGAAGTGCCCGGCAACCGGACGCGCCGCACCTCGAGCACCGGCCGGATCCCCTCGGACGACCAGCGGATGCCCCCGGCGAGCGAGCCGATGCCGAGGTCATCGGTGTCGATCAGGTCGGATCCGTCCGAGCGGCCGCGCACCACCAGGGCACCGGTCTGAAGGATCACGACCGGCCCTGCGCCGGTCAGCGGCAGCCGCAGCAGTTCGACACTCGCGTCGAGTGCGGCGAGGCTCGGCGCCTCCCCCTCAAAGCGTGCCAGCAGCTCCAGCGACAGATAGGTGGCCGTATCCTCCGCCAACCACATGCGCAGCTCGACACGGGGACTGGAGTCGGCCGCCGTGAGGGCGAGCGTCCACGGATCCTGCCCGGTCGGGGCGGTACTCGAGGCGGGGGTCTCGTCGCCGAGCAGACCGGCAAGGTGACCGAACCAGGCCCTGAACACCTCGGTGTCGGCGGTGAGTCGGGCTAGCCAGGAGCGCAGGGCGTCCGGGTCCTGTGCCAGATCGGCCAGCGGGACGGGTGAGGAGTCGAGGCCGAGCACGCCGGGCAGGTGGTCGGCCAGGAGCGCGACCACAGGGGTGACTGTCGCCCCGGACGCGTCGAGCACGAGCCTGAGGATCGACACGATCGCGTCCACCGCGCCACCGGCTAGTTGCTCGGTCGAGAAGTCCAGATCGGGCACGGCCGTGCCACCGCGGGTCAGGCCGGAGACCCGTACCCCGAATGATCCTCGGGGTGCGCCCGCCTCGGCCCAGGCCGCAGCCGACAACACGACAGTCGCCGCCACGATCGTGTGTGTCATCCGGACACGGATCCGACCATCGGGTGTGCCTGCCACCATGACGGGATCGGCTCCGTCTCCCTCCGCGCTTAGAAGGGGGACTTCCAGACGGACGTCCGTCTGCGGACCTACGGGGAACTGCGCCTCGATCGCGAAGGTGACCGCGGTCTCAGCGCGTCGGACCGCCACCAGCGTCAGCCGACCACGCAGTCCCGCGGGAATCAGGCGGTAACGGCGGCTCGAGTCCTCCGGCCCGTCCTCCTGGCCGGGATCGCGTTCTAGGAGCAGGTCCAGCGCCTCGACGAGCCGTTCCCGGCGGAACCGGTCGGCGAGCGTCCGCTGGATGGTGGCCAGCGGGGCGCCGAAGAACTCCCCCTGCGGCTCCCCCATCTCGTCGATCACTCCGAGAGCCTGTCCTACCAGCAGCAACGCGTTGTCGCCGGACATCGCTTACCCCCGTAGTTAGGAGATGACCCCATATGCCTCGGTAAAGGCAACGCGCGCGTAGTCGAGCGTGGCGTAGGCGAATCCGCCGTCGCCCCAACCGGTGCCCCAGCTGTTGCGGACGATGAAATGGTTTGCGTCGTATCCCACCAGGGCGACGGCGTGGCCGCCCCGCGCGGTTCCTTGCTCGTATTCAGCGAGCACGCCCTTGGTATCGGTGGCGCGGTCCCAAGTGTCGTCAACGTCGAGCCTGGTCAATATCGGGCCGTTACCTGCCAGCCATCGGCGCCATGCGTCCAGGTCCCGGCCGAGGTTGAAGTAGGCCGCGATCCTCAACTTGGCGGCCAGCGCGTAGAAGACGGAGGCCGTGCCCTGGAACAGCTTTCCGGAACTGAACGGCAGAACGTCTTCCTTGACGCACCCGAACTTGCGCGCGACGTCGAGTGCCGCCTTCAGGCTGGTCCCATCGTCCTCGATGAACGTCGTGGGCCTCTCGCCGAACTGGTCGGTCTCCTTGGCCGCCATCCATTGGAAGCGCACAGATAGCCGTTCGTCTTGGCCCAGCAGCGCCCGCTGGACGAACTGCGGGCGCAGCACCGAATCCGCCACGGCCCATCCGACGCACGACCCCGTGCTCCCCTGATCGCCCACTTGCCACCACGATGCGCGGAGGTCGACCGCCGGGGGCAGGGCGGCGGATATGGCGATGAGTCCGGCATGATCGGCGTGCTCCATCAGCCAGTCCTGATCAGTCCTGCTCGAAGGCAGGCAGTTCAAGATTCGTTCCACGAGCCGAGGGAAGCACCGGTCTCACAAGAACACAATCGAAGGTGTCTCCATTAAAACTAAAAGCGGCACGCCCAAACAAATACGGGCGACTCTAAATACGAGGGGTTCTAGTGTGCCGCCAGAACGCCGGCGAATAGAGCTTGGGCACGACGAACGAACTCCTTCAGAAGGTCGTCGAACCGCACCTCTTTCAACAGCCATGTCTGCCAAACGGGGGGACATCACTGTGTCCGTGCTACGGGGGAAACTCATGGCGGAGGAGCTCGAAGCTTGCGCGGCCGT
>JAFACJ010001058.1 GCA_023425615.1 Actinomycetes bacterium | reverse complement strand
GGTCGAGGTAGGCCGCGCCGCTGTCGGGGACGCGCGCCTGCTTCCAGACCTCGACGGGGAAGGAGACCATGACCAGCGACTGCATGAGGTGCATCAGGGTGCGCGCCTCGTCGGACAGGTCGTTCAGCGGGAACTTGTCGCAGTAGGCGATGGCGTCTTCCAGCAGCGGGAAGGCCACGCCGTAGAACTCCTGCATCTCCTCCATGGAGGAGGCGAGGCGCTTGGCGTAGCGCTCGGGCTCGGTGGCCAGGTCCCAGCCCAGGTAGGGCTCAAGGGCGGCGAATTCAGCGGGCAGCGGCATTGGCGTTCTCCTTGACGTAGTCGCCGACGACCTTGTGGAGGTGACGCAGGAGGAGCTCCTGGTCGCAGAGGGGGAACTCGGTGACGGCCCGAGCGTTGATCATGGTCTGGGTGGCCTCCAGGGTGTTGGCGTCCTGGAGCGCGTACTCCTTGAACGTCACGGCCGCCAGCTCCTGGGCCAGGCGCTCGCGGGCGTTCCTGGGCGGCACGAAGTAGAGGTTGGCCTCGAAGATGTGCTTGTCGACCGCGGTGGGCCAGTAGTGGTAGGTGAGGTACCAGCCCGGCGCCCAGAAGAGCAGGGTGAAGTTGGGGAAGAACTCGAAGGAGTCGGTGCCCCAGGACTTGTGCCGGGAGGGGTTGATGCCGGCCGGGAGCTGGGAGGGCTCGAGGCCGTCGACCTCCGGGCGGTCCCAGGGGCCGAACAGGCCGCTGCGCAGCACCCGCTCGATCGGCTTGACCATGCTCGGGTCCTTCGGCGGGGACATGCCGCCCCACGAGGAGATCATCGAGTGGGGGCTGAAGAGCTGGTAGTGCAGCGCCTCGAAGCCGTAGCCGAGCAGCTTGTCGGCCTCCTCCTTCACCGCCTGCTTCTGGTGCAGGACCGGCGCGTGGTAGAACTCGGCGAAGGCGTCGATGAACAGCTTCCAGTTGCTGCCGATCTCGGCCTTGTAGGTGTAGACCTCGGTCATCTCGTGGAAGGGGTAGCCCTCCAGGCCCTCGGCCATCTCGCCCAGGTACTCCTTCAGCGGAGCGGCCTCGGGGTCGAGGTTGACGAAGATGAAGCCCTCCCAGACCTCGCAGCGCACGGCCTTCAGGCCGTAGTCGCCCTTGTCGAGGTCGAAGAACTCGTTCTCCTGCTGGACGAAGGTGAGGTTGCCCTCCAGGTCGTAGCGCCAGGCGTGGTACTTGCAGGTGAACTGCCGGCAGGTGCCCTTGACCTCCTCCTTCGGGTAGTCGTTCCACACCAGCTTGTTGCCGCGGTGGCGGCACACGTTGTGGAAGGCGCGGATCTGCTGGTCCTTGCCCCTGACCAGGATCAGCGAGGTGGCGGCGACCGGGAGCTCCTTGGTGAAGTAGCTGCCGGTCTTGGGCAGCAGCTCCACGCGGCCCACGTTCAGCCAGGTCTTCTTGAAGATGGCCTCGCGCTCGGCCTCGTAGAAGGCCGGGTCGATGGAGTCGGTGTAGTCGACGGGGGTGGTGCCGAGCTCGGGGTACTGCTCGGTCCAGCTGCCCGCCTCAGGCTTGGCGAAGTGCGGCAAGGTTCTACCTTTCGTGTTCGGGCCGGACGCCGAAGGTGTTGAAGGCCAGAGAGAGCGTGAGATAGGCGCCGACCGTGAAGATCAGGTCCATGCGCTGGCGCTCGTCGAGGTGCTCGCTGAGCTTGGCCCAGGTGGAGTCGGACAGGTTGGAGTCGCCGTCGAGTTCGTCGACGGCGCGGAGGACCGCGGCCTCGAGTTCGTCGTCGGACTTGCCTTCGCCGGCCGCCTCGATCTCGGCCTCGGTCATGCCCTCCTGGCCGGCCACCAGCGCGTGGTGGAGCCATTCGTAGGTGCAGTCGCGGCGCTTGGCGATCCGCAGGATCGCCATCTCGCGCAGGCGCGGGGGCAGGGTGGAGCGGAACAGCAGATGGACGTTGAAGGAGAGGAACGCCTTCGTCAGGTCGGGGTGGCGGACGAGCGTGCCCAGGGCGTTGCCCGCGCCCTCGGGGTTGCGCAGGTTCCGTGGCAGCATCCCCCTCAGGGCGGCGTCCACCTCGTCGTCCCACTGCTCCTCGGGAAGCGGAGGTACTCGGGTCACGGGCTCCCCCCGCCCGGGTTCGTGTTCCACCTGTTCATGAGACCCTCTTCTCTCCTAAGAGAATGTCATTCTCATTTATGAGTCTTAGGTTTTCATGGGTAAGGGGTCCGCGTCAACGTCAGCGGCGGAGCTTGGCGAAGTCCCAGCTCACGACCTTCTCCGGAACGAGCCGCAGCCAGGCGTGGCGGCCGTCGTACCGGAAGTCGCCGCCGCCGGCGTACTTGGCGGCGAAGAGCCGCTCCGGCTCGATGAGAGCCTCCAGCGGCTCGCCCCGGCGCGGCGCCTCGCCGACGGCCTCGACCCTCCCCAGCAGCTCGACGCCGCGCAGGCGCAGGAAGTCCGTGCCGCCCTCGTCGACGATGACGCTGGTCCGCGGATCGCGGGCGAGGTCGGTCCAGCGCCTGCTGCGGGTCAGCGAGTTCAGCCACAGGGCCGTGCCGTCCCACACGAACCACAGGGCGCTGACGTGGGGATGCCCGTCGCGGCCCGCGGTCGCCACCCGGCACAGGGGCTGGGTCCGCAGGAAGGCGTCGCGCTCGTCGTCGGTCATGGCCAGCGCGTTGCCCCGGCGCTGTCCGGTCATGGGACCTCCCGAAATGAATGGTTGATTCTCGATTGTTGAGAAGCTAGTTTCCTCTCACCGAGAAGAGGATGACAGACGGGGTCTGGAGGCACTGGGATCCAGTCGGCCTCCCGCCGTCGAAGCGAGCTTCACCTGCATGCACCAGCCGGTCGGGGGACAGCACTGAGGAGGACCCCCCAATGAGAATGAAGACCACCCTGGCCGCCTTCTTGGCGGTCTCTCTTCTGGCCGCCGGGTGCGGCCGCAGCGACTCCGGCAGTGAAGAGCCATCCGACGGTCCCGCCAAGGCGGTCTCGGCCGACTTCGGCGATCTGAAGAACCTCTGCGGTCCCGGAGACGCCAAGAGCAAGTCGGCGCAGGGCGTCGGCACGGAGATCAACATCGGTGTCTTCTCCGATGTCGGCTTCACCAAGAAGACGGAGTTCGTGGACGCCGCCGAGGTGTTCACCAAGTGGTGCAACGAGGCGGGCGGCATCAACGGCCGCAAGCTCGTCGCCAAGACCCGCGACTCCAAGCTGATGGAGGTGCGCCAGCGGATGATCGAGGCCTGCCGCGAGGACTTCTTCCTCGTCGGCGGCGGCTCGGCCCTCGACGCGCTGGGCGTCAAGGACCGGCTGTCCTGCCTGCTGCCGTCCCTTCCCGCGCAGGCGTCGCAGGTCGGCAACATCGGCTCCGACCTGCAGATCGAGATCACGGCGGGCGGCCCCGACTACAGCCCCTACGGCGGCTACTTCACGTGGCTGCTGAAGGAGGCGTACCCGGGCTCGGCGAAGAACGTCGGCATCATCTCCGGCGACTCCCCGGTCACCAAGGTCATCGAGATGCAGACCAAGCAGGCGATCGCCGCGGCCGGCGGGACGATGTCCTACAGCGAGCTGTACCCGGCGCAGGGCGTCTCCGACTGGACCCCCTACGCCCAGGCCATCAAGAGCAAGGGCGTCAAGGGCCTGCTGTTCATGGGCGACTTCACCCAGCTGGCCAAGCTGGAGCAGATCCTCACGAACATCGGCTACAAGCTGGACTGGATCGACGCCAACAGCAACGCCTACGGCCCGGCGTTCCTCAAGCTGGCGGGCCCCGCCATCGCCGGCCAGAACAACCTGGCGGACATCGGCGGTGTCTTCCCGCTGGAGAAGGCGTCCGAGAACCCCGCCACGCAGCAGGTCGTCGACCTGTTCAAGAAGTACGCGCCGGACAAGCAGGTGACGCTGATGGTGCTGCGCGCCTTCTCGGCCTGGACGCTGTTCGCCAAGGCGGCGTCGAGCTGCGGTGACGCGCTCACCCGCAAGTGCGTCTACGACGCGGCGCTGAAGGAGACCGCCTGGACGGGCGGCGGCCTTCAGGCACCGGTCGACCTGGCCGACCCGAACGCGGCGGCCAAGTGCTTCAACGTCGAGCAGGCGACCGCCGACGGCTGGAAGCCCGCCGACTTCAAGCCCGACACCGGCGCCTACCGCTGCGACGCCCCCGCGCTCAAGTACCAGAACCCCGGCGGCAAGCCCCTGACTCTCGCCGACGTCGGCAAGAACCTGGGCGACTTCAAGTAATGGAACAGTTCCTCATCTTCGGTGTGGTAGGTCTGAGCACCGCCGCGATCTACGCCATCATCGGCAGCGGTCTGGTGCTCACCTACACCACCACCGGCGTGTTCAACTTCGCGCACGGTGCGGCGGGCATGCTGTCGGCGTTCATGTACTGGCAGCTGTCCGTCGGATGGGGATGGCCCGTTCCGGTGGCCCTGGCCGTGGTGCTGCTCGTGCTCGCCCCGGCCTTCGGCCTCCTGGTGGAGAAGGTGGTCCTGCGCCCGGTGCAGAATCTGGGCGAGGCCGAACGGCTGGTGATGACGGTCGCTCTTCTGAGCGGCCTCATCGCCGCCGCGCGGTGGATCTGGGACCCCAACGAGGCACGGCCGCTGTCGATGTTCTTCGCCGACCGCGGTGCCATCCACCTGGGACCGGCCACGGTCACCTGGCACCAGGCGATCACCATGGCCGTCGCCGTGGCGGTCGCCCTGGGCCTGTGGTTCCTGCTGAACCGGACGCGCACCGGCGTGGAGATGCGGGCGACCGTCGATGACCGGGCCCTGGTCGGCCTCACCGGCGCCGACCCCGTCAAGGCCAACCGCGTCGCGTGGGTGCTCGGCACCCAGCTCGCGGCGATCGGCGGCATCCTCATCGCCCCGACCGTCGCCCTGGACGCCGCGCAGCTCTCCCTGCTCATCGTCAGCGCCTACACCGCCGCCATCTTCGGGCGGCTGCGGAGCCTGCCGCTGACGTTCGTCGGCGCGATCGCCGTCGGCTGCCTGGAGAGCTATCTGACCGGCTACCTGCCGCAGAACGAGTATCTGCCGGGGCTGCGGCTGGCGGCTCCGGCCCTGCTGCTGTTCTTGGCACTGCTGCTGTTCCCGCACGGGCGGCTGCGCGGCCGCGACCGCAAGCTGCGCCCCGTCCCGGCGCCGACGATGCGCGGCTCGCTCGTCTTCGCCGCCTCGGTCATCGCCTTCGGCGTGGTCATGGCGACGGTGCTGGACCAGGCGGACCTCATCTCCTACGGGCCGATCTTCTCCATGGGCGTGGTGGCGCTGTCCTTCGTGCCGCTGTCGGGCTACGCGGGCCAGATCTCGCTGTGCCAGCTCAGCATGGCGGGGGTCGGCGTGATGATCTGGGGCCAGTTCGGCGCGCACGGGGAGCCGTGGGCGCTGGTGCTGGCGGTCTTGGTCTCGG
>JAFACJ010001009.1 GCA_023425615.1 Actinomycetes bacterium | reverse complement strand
TCCTGGCGATCCTGCCCTACGACGGCGAGGACGAGGCCATCGCGATCGCCAACGACTCCGACTACGGACTGGGCGGCACGGTCTGGACGTCCGACGAGGCACACGGTATCGACCTGGCACGGCGGATCCACACCGGTTCGGTGGGGGTGAACCACTACGCGCTGGACTTCGCCGCCCCGTTCGGCGGGGTGAAGGCCAGCGGACTGGGCCGCGAGCTGGGTCCCGAGGGCCTCGAACCCTACCGGCAGACGAAGTCGATCTACCTCTCCGGCCGGTAGTGCCGCCGCCGCCCTACTCGGCGGCGGGTCGTGCGGCGGCGCCGGCGTGGAGCCTGGCGTCGCCCTTCAGCCCCAGCGACCGGATCCAGATCTTGTTGATGGTGTCGATCAGGGTCTCCGCGTCGTATTCGACGCCTTCGTACGACCACGCCATGACCACGCGCTCGACCATCAGCGTCAGGGCGTGCGCGGTGTGGCGCGGGTCCAGATCGCCGTACGCCACGCCGGCCTTCTGCCAGTCGGCGATCGCGCGCGTGACCCTGCTCTGGAAGTGGTCGGCGACCTCGTCCCACTGGGCCTTGAGCCGCTCGTCCTCATCGCGCGCCTGATAGACCGCCTGCAGAACGCGGGCGTTGCGCCGGAACGCCTCGATGTAGACCCGGTTGACCTCCTCGATGCGACGGACCGGGTCCTGCTGCGCGCTGACATGGTTGGGCGCGATCCCCGTCAGATCGGCGGAGACCTCCTTCATCAGCTCATGCAGCAGATCGTGCTTGGACCGGTAGTAGTTGTAGAGCGTTCCCGCCCCGACCTTCGCCTCGGTGCTGATGTCCGAGAGCCGTGCGTTGTGGAAGCCGTCCCGCTCGAAGACGACACGCGCCGCGTCGCGAAGACGCTGCGGCGTGGTCTGGCGGCGCCGGTCGACACGGGTGCGCCCCCTGCTCGCTTCGCCGGTCTCGGCGGCGGGCTCGGGCACGGCTACACCTCGTCTCGACGATCGCTGAAGATGACGAGATTACCAGCCGGGTACGCGGGGCCGGGTCCCGCGGCTCCGCCATCAGGAAAGTAGAGATTGACGTCATCCTCATTTTTTGGATATTTTGCCCCGCGTGATGCGGCTCACATCCCCCCTGGGCGGTGGGACTGCGGGTTTCACGTTCCGAGCGTTCGGACCAAAGAAGCGAGGGCATCGATGAAGCTGGGTATGCACAAGGGTTCGACTCTGCCGCGAGTCCTGCTGAGCGCCGGGATGGGCCTGCTGCTGACGGCCGCCGCCGCCTGCTCCGGAGGCTCCGACAAGTCCTCCGACGATCCGGCCCTCACGGGCGCGCCGATCAAGGTCGGCCTGTTCAATCCGGACAAGGGGGCGGTGGCGGTCCCCGCGGTGAAGTCCGGGATGGACGCGGGCGTGAACTACATCGCCAAGGAGCTGAAGGGCGTCGGCGGGCGTCCGATAGTGGTCGAGTCCTGCTCGATCGACGGCACCCCCGAGTCCACCATCGGCTGCGCCAACAAGTTCGTCCAGGACGGCGTCGTCGCCGCCTTCGACGGCTTCAACCTCAGTTCGAGCGCCGGCATCGGCATCCTCGAGGCGGCCAAGATCCCCCTGATCGGCCAGATCCCGTTCGACCAGACCACCGGGAGCACGGCGTCAGGACGCGTCTACTTCGGTGCGCCCCAGGCCTCGTTCCTCGTCGGCGCCCTGCAGGGGTTCAAGGCCGAGGGCAGGACGTCGGCGACGCTGACGCTGGTGGACACCCCCGCCTCGCACAAGACCGTCGAGACCCAGTTGAAGCCGCTGGCCGGAGCCATCGGGATCAAGGCGACCGGCCTGTACTTCTCGCCCACGAACCCGAACTTCAGCGCCCTGGCGGCCACGATCGCCTCGACCAAGCCCGACGTCGCCGGCCTGATCGCCTCGCCGAACGCCTCGATATGCACCCAACTGATCAAGAACCTGAGGTCGGTCGGCTACACGGGCTCCATCTTCGTCGCCGCGTGCACGTCCTTCATCAAGTCGGACCCGGCGTCCGCCCCCGGGGCGACGCTGTACTCGTCCGTGTGGCTGCCCGGCACGGAGCAGTACGCGCCCAAGGCGGCGGTCGACAACCTCAAGGCGGCGACCAAGTACATCTCGGAGACCAGCGGTCCCGCCGACTTCTACGCGTACGCCCAGTTCGCCACCGTCGTGGACTTCGCCAAGGCCCTGTCCGCCGCGCCGTCACTCGACAACCTGACCGGGGCGACCGTGCTGTCCACGCTCCAGTCCCTGAAGAACTTCTCCACCTTCCTCGGACCCGAGATCACCTGCGGCAAGGCCACGACGCCGAACTGCACCACGCAGATGCTCCTGTTCACGGTGCAGAAGGACCTCTCGCTCAAGCCCGTCACCGGCAACTGGATCACCCCGGTCCCGGCGATCATGGCGAACATCCCCGGCGCCAGCTGAGTACGCGAACCCCCCTATGAACGATCTTCTGCAATTCGCCGTCATCGGCTTCTCCACCGGAGCCGTCTACGCGGTGCTCGGGGCGTCGCTCGTCAGCATCTACGTCGCCACCGGCGTCATCAACTTCGCACAGGGGTCGGTGGCGCTGTGGGCGGTGTGGCAGACCGCCGCGCTCTGCACGAGCGGCGTCCTGGTCCTGCCGGTCGGCAGCGTTCAACTGGGCTCCGGACCGATGGACGTATGGCCGGCGGTGCTCATCGGCGCCGCCGGCGGACTGGTGTGGAGCCTGGTGGCCCACGTCCTCGTGTTCCGTCCGCTGCGCCGTGCCCCCGCCCTCGGGCAGGTGGTCGCGTCGGTCGGGGTGATGCTGTTCGTCCAGGCCCTGGTCCCGCTCCGGTTCGACACCGAGACCCTCGGCATGGATCCCAGCGGCCTCACCCCGCTCCCGGCGCTGACATCACGGGTCTTCACGCTCGGCGGCGCCACGATCGCGGTCAGCAACCTGATCCTGGCCGCGGCCGCGATCGCCATCGCGCTCGCCCTGGCCGGTTACTTCCGGTTCACCAGGAGGGGCATCGCCACCAGGGCGGGCGCCGAGGACGAGCAGGCGCTGCGGCTGATGGGGTACTCGCCGGACCGGCTCGCCGCGTTCATGTGGGGCGCGACGGGCTTCGCCTCGGGGCTGATCGTGATCCTGGCGGCGCCGGCGATCGGCGGCCTGGACCCGACCAGCTACATGCTGTACGTCGTCCCGGCCCTGGCCGTCGCGCTCGTCGGCCGCCTGACGTCGATCGGGGTCGCCTGCGGCGCCGGTCTTGCCCTCGGCTCGGTCCAGCAGATCCTGCTGTTCCTGACGGCCAAGAGCTGGTGGCCGTCGTGGGCCCAGGCCGGCGTCGGCGACGCGATCCCGTTCCTCATCGTCGTGGTGGCGCTGTTCCTGCTCGGCCGCGGCATTCCAGAACGCGGCTCCCGCGAGACCGGTGCGCTTCCGCCGGTGCGGGTGCCGCGGCTCCACCCGCTGGGGACCACCGCGCTGATCGCCGGAACGGCGATCGCCATCGCCCTCACCACCGGCCAGTGGCGCTTCAGCCTGGTGATGTCGATCATCCTGACGCTGATCGCGGCGTCGGTCGTCCTGCTGACCGGCTACCTGGGCCAGATCTCGCTGACCACGATGGCCTTCGCCGGCGCGGCCGGGTTCGCGCTCTCGAAGCTGACGACGAACGCGCACCTCCCCTTCCCCCTGTCGATGCTGGTGGCGGCCCTGACCGCGACCGCCCTCGGCATCGTGGTCGGCGTACCGGCGCTGCGGATCCGGGGCGCCCAGCTCGCGGTCGCCACCATCGCCGCCGCGCTCGCGATCGAGAGCTTCGTCTTCAACAACCCGGCGCTGACGCCCTATGAGGGCAACAAGATCAGCGATCCGTCGCTGTTCGGGTTCTCCCTTGCCGTACGCCAGGGCACCGACCTCATCACGCTCCAGTTCTCCTACATGGTCCTCGTGGTCGTGGCGGTGCTGCTGCTCGCCATGGCACGCCTGCTCTCCGGGGCGACCGGGCGGGCGTTCCTGGCGGTGCGGTCCAACGAACGCGCCGCGGCCGCGGCGGGCGTGAACGTCCCGGCCGTCAAACTGCTCGGCTTCGCGCTGGCGTCGTTCCTGGCCGGAGTCGGCGGATGCCTGATCGGCTACAGCCGCGGCCAGCTCTCGTCCGCCTCGTTCACCGTCCTGGTCGGCCTGGCCGTCCTGGCGACCACCTACGTCGGCGACATCACCCGCATCTCCGGCGCGATCTTCGCGGGCGTCGCCGGACCGCTGGGGCTGCTGTACCTGGTGTTCACCCAGACGATCGACCTGGGCCACTACTACACGCTCATCGTGGCGGCCGCGATGCTGGTACGTGTCGTCGTCTTCGCGCCGCATCGCAGTATCGCCCCCGAATGGCTCCTCATCCGCCGTGCCCGGCGAGCCCCCGCACGGCCGCCGGCCGACGCCACGCACGCAACGGAGTTCGCCGATGCCCCCTGACCAGAGCCCGCTGCTGCGCACCCGCGACGTGTCCGTGCAGTACGGAGGCGTCCGGGCCAACGACCAGGTGTGCATCGAGGTCGGCCCCGCGGAGATCGTCGGCCTCATCGGACCCAACGGCGCGGGGAAGACCACCTTCGTCGACGCCGTCACCGGCTTCGCACCCCACACCGGCACGATCGAACTCGACGGCGTCCGGCTCGACTCGGTGCCCGCGCACCGGCGCCGCCGGCTGGGCCTCGCCCGGACCTGGCAGTCAGGGGAGCTGTTCACCGACCTCACCGTGGCCGAGAACCTCGCCGTCTCGGTGGACCGGACCGGACTGCGGGGCCTGGTCGCCGACCTCGGGAGACGTCGGCATCGTGCCGACGCGGAGATACAGAAGGCACTGAGCCTGGTGGGCCTGGAGGAGATGGCAGGACGCCGGCCCGACGAGCTCTCCCTGGGCCGGCAGAAGCTCGCCGGCGTGGCACGGGCACTGGTCGGCTCCACCCGCGTGCTGCTGCTCGACGAGCCCGCCGCGGGACTGGACACCGAGGAGAGCGCCGAGTTCGGGCGCGAACTGCGCCGGATCGCGGCCTCCGGTCCTGGCGTCCTGCTGATCGATCACGACATGACCCTGGTCCTGGACGTCTGCGACCGGGTCTACGTCATGGACTTCGGGAAGATCATCGCCTCGGGTACGCCGAACGACGTCAGCAGCGACGACAAGGTGGTCGCCGCCTATCTGGGAAGCCCGGTGACCCCGTGACCGAGACGACGGACGCCCTGGAGATCCGCGGCCTCAGCGCCGGCTACCGCGGGGTCCCCGCCATCCGTGACATCGACCTGCGGGTCGCGGCAGGATCGATCCTGGCGCTTCTCGGCCCCAACGGCGCCGGAAAGAGCACCACGTTGCGCGCGGCGGCCGGTCTGCTGCCGGCGCTCGGCGGGACGGTGACCGCCATCGGCTCCCCCATCACCGGGAGCGTCGAGCGCGCCACCCGGTCAGGACTCTGTCTGATCCCCGACAACCGGGGTGTCTTCCACGGCCTGACCGTCGCCGAGAACCTCCGGCTGGCCAAGGCGCGGGGCGGCTTCGGCCCGGCACTCGACCGGTTCCCGCGCCTGCGGCCCCTGCTGAACCGGCGCTGCGGTCTGCTCTCGGGAGGAGAGCAGCAACTCCTCGCGATCGCCAAGACCCTGCTGCTCCGGCCGAAAGTCCTGCTCATCGACGAGATGAGCATGGGACTCTCTCCGATCGCCGTCCAGCAGATCCTGCCGGAGCTGCGACGGCTCGCCGACGAGGACGGCACGGCGATCGTGCTCGTCGAGCAGCACATCGACCAGGCACTCGGTGTTGCCGACGAGGCCGTCGTGCTGCACCACGGCCGGGTGGTGCTCACCGGCCCCGCGGCTGATCTCCGAGAGGACCGGGATCAGATCCAGCGAGCCTATTTCGGAGACAAGGAACGTTGACATGACCTTCGACACCCGGCAGCGGGCGGCGCTCGCCGCCATCTGCGACACCTTCGCACCCGGCGACGGAGCGGCGATTCCGTCCGCCGGCGCGCTGGGAGCCGTGGACATCGCCGAGGCGCTCGCCGGCGGCCAGCCCCGCGCCAAGGACCGGAAGCAGCTGGGGCTGCTGCTGTCCCTGTGGGACTCGCGTGCGATGGGACTGGTCCTCGGCACGGGCGGGCGCCGGTTCTCGCGGCTGGCAGCCGCCGACCGGGAACGCGTGCTCCTGGGGCTGGGCGATGCGTCCTCGGAGACCAAGCGCGTGCTGTTCCAGTCCCTGCGCGGCCTGGCCACCTCCGCCTACCTGCTCGCCCCCGGCCCGACCGGGTCCTCGCCGGTCTGGGAGGCCATCGGGTACCCCGGCCCGCTGGGGACGCTGGCCTCCGCCCCGCGCCCGAAGCTCTCCCCGATATCGCCGGCCGCCGACACCACGCTCGACTGCGATGTCGTGGTGGTCGGATCCGGTGCCGGAGGCCGCACCGCGGCCGGGGTCCTGGCC
>JAFACJ010001093.1 GCA_023425615.1 Actinomycetes bacterium | reverse complement strand
CGCCGAGCGGCTGATGACCGACGGCTCGCTGCCCGCCGCGATCATGGAAGCGCTGGAGGACAACGGCGTCCTCGTCTTCCGCGGTCTGCACCTCGACCCCGAGACCCAGGTCGCGTTCTGCCGGAGGCTCGGCGACATCGACGTCTCGCCCGGCCACCACGAGGTGGCGGGGATCTACCGGGTCAGCCTCGACACCGCCAAGAACGCCTCCGCCGCCTACCTGCGCGCCACCTTCGACTGGCACATCGACGGCTGCACCCCCCAGGACGACGCCTACCCGCAGAAGGCGACCATGCTGACGGCCAAGCAGGTCGCCTCCAGCGGAGGCGAGACCGAGTTCGCCAGCTCCTACGCCGCCTATGACGCGCTCACCGGACCGGAGAAGGAGCGGTTCGCGGCGCTGCGCGTCGTGCACTCCCTGGAGGCGTCACAGCGGCTGGTCACGCCCGACCCGGCCCCCGAGGAGCTGGCCGTCTGGCGGCGCCGCCCCGTCAAGGAGCACCCCCTGGTCTGGACCCACAAGTCCGGGCGCCGCTCCCTCGTCCTCGGCGCCTCGACCGATCACGTGGTCGGCATGGACCGCGACGCCGGACGCGCCCTGCTCGATGAGCTCCTCGCCCGCTGCACCACCCCCGACCGGGTCTACCGCCACGAATGGAGCGTCGGCGACACCGTCATCTGGGACAACCGCGGCGTCATCCACCGCGCCGCCCCGTACGACCCCTCCTCCCCCCGGGAGATGCTCCGCACCACCGTGCTGGGCGACGAACCCATCCAGTGACCCCCGCTCCGCACCACACCCAGGAGGAACCCATGGCCCGATGGCCCAAGCCGCCCGAAGGCAACTGGACGCAGCACTACCCGGAACTCGGCACCGGCCCCGTGTCGTACGAGGACTCGATCTCGCCGGAGTTCTTCGAGCTGGAACGGGAGGCGATCTTCAAACGGGCCTGGCTGAACGTGGGCCGCGTCGAACAACTCCCCCGCAAAGGCAGCTACTTCACCAAAGAAATCGCAGCCGCCAAGACCTCGGTCATCCTCGTACGCGGCACCGATGAGAAGGTCCGAGCTTTTTACAACGTGTGCCGGCACCGCGGCAACAAACTCGTCTGGAACGACTTCCCCCGCGAAGAGACCTCCGGCACCTGCCGCCAGTTCACCTGCAAATACCACGGCTGGCGCTACGGCCTGGACGGCCAACTGAACTTCGTCCAGCAAGAAGGCGAATTCTTCGACCTCGACAAGGACACCACCGGACTGGCACCCGTCCACTGCCAGATCTGGGCCGGATTCATCTTCATCAACCTCGCCCCGCAGCCCGAGCAGTCACTCACCGACTTCCTCGGACCCATGATCACCAACCTCGAAGGCTACCCCTTCGACAAGATGACCGAGTGGTACGTCTTCCAGGGCGACAACCGGAGCAACTGGAAGCTCTTCGCGGACGCCTTCCAGGAGTACTACCACGTGCCGGGCCTGCACCCGCAGCAGGTACCGATCGCGGTGCGCAACCCCGGGGCCGGCTTCGAGTGCGCGCACTACCAGCTCGACGGCCCGCACCGGATGACCAGCACGGGCGGCGCCCGCCGCTGGACGCTGCCGCCGGAGTACATGTACCCGATCGAGCGGATCACCCGCAGCGGCCTGGTCGGCCCGTGGGAGACACCCGACATCGGCGAGCCGCCGGCCGGACTGAACCCCGGCAAGATCGACCCGTGGGGCATCGACAACTTCCAGATCTTCCCCAACGTCGAGATCCTCATCTACCGCGGCTGGTACCTGCTGTACCGCTACTGGCCCACCTCCCACGACACCCACCGCTTCGAGGGGATGCTCTGCTTCCAGCCCGCCACGACGGTGCGTGAGCGGATCGAGCACGAGGTCGCGTCCGTGGTGTTCAAGGAGTTCGCGCTCCAGGACGCCGGCATGCTCACCGGCACCCAGACGGCGCTGGAGTCGGCCTACGCCAACGGCATCATCGACGGCTTCCCCGTCAACGACCAGGAGATCCTGGTCCGCCACTTCCACAAGGTCGTCGCCGACTGGGTCGAGCCCTACCGGCGCCGGAAGACGGAGGCACGATGACCGGCAGCATGCTGCCCCCCGCCTACTCCGACCTGGAGCCGTTCGCCGCGACCTGGTGCCTGGCGACGGAGAGCGAGCGGTACGCCCGTCGGCAGGAGTCCACGATGGCGCAGATGCGGGAGTTCTACGACGCCTTCTTCCCCCGGCTGGAGGAGGCGATCGCCTACTGCGACTCCTTCCCGCTCGACGAGCTGCCCGAGGACGCCCTGCGGCTGCTGCACCTGATCTATTCGCTGATCATGGTCTCCATGTCGATCGAGATCTTCCACCAGCCCAAGGCCGTCGACGCCGCCGACGCCGAGTTGGAGCGGATCGAGGAGCCCGTCCCGTGACGGCGGTCCCGCCGCCCGGAGGGAACACCGGAGCCCGGATGGAACACCAGAGGAGGAGCCACCATGGCACCGATCACGGTTGACGGACTCGGCGGCGAGGTCGGCGCGGAGGTCAGGGGCGTCGACGCCGAGCGGCTGATGACCGACGGCTCGCTGCCCGCCGCGATCATGGAAGCGCTGGAGGACAACGGCGTCCTCGTCTTCCGCGGTCTGCACCTCGACCCCGAGACCCAGGTCGCGTTCTGCCGGAGG
>JAFACJ010001031.1 GCA_023425615.1 Actinomycetes bacterium | reverse complement strand
GCCTCACCCCGTTCGCCGGCGTGCGCGTCAAGTGCATGGAGAGGGACGTGCGGCGGCGTGCCGTGCGGACGCTGGACGTGCTGCTGGACGAACTCGGGCACGTGCCGGAGAACTTCGTCGTGACACTGCCCAAGGTCAGCGCCGTGGCCCAGGTGGAGGCGATGGTAGCGCTCTGCCGCGAGCTGGAGCCCGCCGAGGGGGCGCTGCGGTTCGAGATCCAGATCGAGACGCCGCAGTCGGTGCTCGGGCCGGACGGGACGGCGCTGGTCGCCCGGATGATCCACGCGTCGGACGGGCGCTGCGCCGGCCTGCACTACGGGACGTACGACTATTCGGCGTCCTGCGGCATCGCCGCCGCCCACCAGGCGATGGACCATCCGGTCGCCGACCACGCCAAGGCCGTCATGCAGGTCGCCGCCGCGGGCACCGGGGTGCGGCTGAGCGACGGCTCGACCAATGTCATGCCGGTCGGCGACAACGTCCACGCGGCGTGGGCGCTGCATCTGCGGCTGGTGCGCCGGTCCCTGGAGCGCGGCTTCTACCAGGGCTGGGACCTGCACCCCGCCCAGCTCCCGACCAGGTTCGCCGCCACCTACGCCTTCTACCGCGAGGGCGCCTCCCCGGCCGCCGCCCGGCTGGCCGCCTATCTGGACCGCACCGACAGCGGGTTCCTCGACGAGCCCGCCACGGCCCGCGCGCTGGCCGGATTCCTGCGGCGCGGCCTGGAATGCGGTGCCCTTGAGGCGTCCTCGCTCGGATTCGACGCTTCCCGCCTGGAGGGGCTGTGACGGCTGTGACGGTACTGCGTTCGCGCCGGGTGTTCCTGCCCGGCGAGGTACGGCCCGCCGCGGTGGAGATCCGGGACGGCGTGATCACCGCGATCCTGCCGTACGAGACGGACGGCACCGACCTCGGCGACCTGGCGCTCCTGCCCGGCCTCGTCGACAGCCACGTGCACGTGAACGAGCCGGGGCGCACCGAGTGGGAGGGGTTCGCCACCGCCACCCGCGCCGCGGCTGCGGGCGGCGTCACCACGCTCATCGACATGCCGCTCAACTCCCTCCCCCCGACCGTCGACGTCGCGGCGCTGGAGACCAAGCGGAAGTCGGCCTCCGGCCAGTGCCACGTGGACGTCGGCTTCTGGGGCGGCGCCGTCCCCGGCAACGCCTCCGCGCTGCCCGCGCTGCACGAGGCAGGCGTGTTCGGGTTCAAGAGCTTCCTCATCGACTCGGGCGTGCCGGAGTTCCCGCCGCTGGACCCGGCCGGCCTGGAGACGGCGATGCGCGCGGTGGACGCGCTGTTCATCGTGCACGCCGAGGACCCCGGCCTGGTCACCGGCGCCTCGCCCCTGTACCCCGGCTTCGTCGCCTCCCGGCCGCCCGCCGCCGAGGCGCGTGCCGTGGCGACCGTCATCGAACTGGCCCGCCGGACGGGGGCGCGGGCGCACATCCTGCACCTGGCCGCCGCCGACGCGCTGCCCCTGCTGGCCGAGGCGCGGCGCGAGGGGGTGCGGATCACCGCCGAGACCTGCCCGCACTATCTGACGCTGCGCGCCGAGGACGTCCCCGCCCTGGCCACCGAGTACAAGTGCTGTCCGCCCATCCGCGAGGGGGCGCACCAGGACGCCCTGTGGCAGGCGCTGCGGGACGGCGTCATCACGTGCGTCGTCTCCGACCACTCGCCCTGCACGCCCGACCTGAAGGCCGGTGACTTCGCGACGGCCTGGGGCGGCATCGCGTCCGTCCAGCTCGGGCTGCCCGCCGTCTGGACCGAGGCGCACCGGCGCGGCGTCCCGCTGGAGGACGTCGTCCGCTGGATGAGCCTGGCGCCCGCCGAGCTGGTGGGCCTGCCCGGCAAGGGCAGGATCGAGGTGGGGGCGGACGCCGACCTCGTCGCCTTCGCCCCCGATGAGACCTTCGTCGTGGACGCGGCGGACCTGCATCACCGCAACCCGGTCACCCCCTACCACGGGCGCACGCTCCGCGGCGTCGTCCACCGGACGTGGCTGCGCGGGCGGCCCGTCGACGGGAGCGGCGCGCCCGCCGGCCGGTTGCTCGAACGAAAGAAGAAGTGATGTTCACCGATCTGCTCGATCTTGCCTCCCGTCCCCTCGGCGGCACCGTCGTGTACGCGAACGACGAGTTCTACGCCGAGTGCGACAACCTGATCAACCCGTATGAGGCAGGACACAGCGCCGCCACGTTCGGCCACAAGGGGCAGGTCTACGACGGCTGGGAGACCCGGCGCCGCCGCGAGCCGGGCCACGACCACGCCGTCGTCCGCCTCGGCGTTCCCGGCCTGGTGCACGGGGTGGTCATCGACACCGCGCACTTCACCGGCAACTACCCGCCCGAGGGTTCCGTGGAGGGCTGCTTCCTGCCCTCCTACCCTTCGGCCGACGAGCTGGAGAAGGCGGACTGGTTCCCCCTCGTCGCCCGTTCGCCGCTGGAGGGCGACAGCCGCAACCTGTTCGAGGTCTCCTCTCGGCGGCTCGTGACGCACGTCCGCCTGTCGATCTACCCGGACGGCGGTGTGGCACGCCTGCGCGTCCACGGCGAGCCCGTCGTCGACCCGGAGTTCCTCCCCGACGTCTTCGACCTGGCCGCCGCCGAGTACGGCGGGGCCGTCACCGACTGCAGCGACCGCTTCTACGGTTCGCCTTCCCAGCTCCTGCTGCCGGGTCTCGCCGCGACCATGGGCGAGGGCTGGGAGACCCGGCGGCGGCGCGACTCGGGCAACGACTGGGTGGAGATCCGGCTCGCCGCGCCCGGGATCCCCCAGATCGTGGAGCTGGACACCACCCACTTCAAGGGCAACGCCCCCGGCCGCGCCCGCCTCACCGCCTCCGACGGGCGCGAGCTGCTGCCGGTGACGCCGCTCCGGCCCGACACGCGGCACCGGTTCCGGATCGGCCTTAGCAAGTCCGATAAGCCGGTCAAGTCGGTTCGGCTGGACATCTATCCCGACGGGGGCATGGCCCGCTTCCGGCTCCACGGCTCCCTCAAGCCCAAGACCCGCGCCGCCCTCGCCGAACGCTGGACGACCCTCCGCGAGCCGGCATGATCCTCTCCCTGGTGGGCACATGAGCGTCTGCGGGCTGCTGCTGGCGGCCGGGGCCGGAAGACGGTACGGGATGCCCAAGGCGCTGGTGACAGTGCCGGGCGACGGCGGCGAACTGCTCGTCGAGCGCGGGCTGAGGA
>JAFACJ010001004.1 GCA_023425615.1 Actinomycetes bacterium | reverse complement strand
CTGTACGCCACGGAGTACTACGACGGGCGCGTGAGCGTGCGCGGCGCCGACGGCCGCACGCGGGTCCTGCGCGATGACATCCCCGGCGCCAACGGCATCACCTTCCACCAGGGACGCCTGTTCATCGACGAGTGCCGCATCGGCGGGCGCCTGCTGGAACTCGACCTGGACGGCGGCGCCCCCCGCGTCCTGGTGGAGAACCTCCCGATGCCCAACGCCATGGAGGTCGGCCCGGACGGCAAGCTCTACTACCCGGTGCTGGGCACCAACGACATCTGGCGGATCGCCCCGGACGGCGGCGAGCCCGAGCGCGTCGCCGGCGACCTGGGCGTCCCCGACGCGGTGAAGTTCGACGCCGAGGGCTACATCATCTCCACCCAGGTGGCCACCGGCGAGGTCCTGCGGATCGACCCCCGCAGCGGCGACCGCACCGTCCTCGCCGCCCTCTCCCCCGGCCTGGACAACCTGACGTTCGTCGGCGACCGCCTGTTCGTCTCCGGCTTCACCGGGCAGATCACCGAGATCCTCGGCGGCGGACGCACCCGCGCGGTGCTGCCGAGCGGCCTGACCTGGCCGCTGGACCTCACCGTGGGCGGCGACGGCACCCTGTACGTCTCCGACGGCACGTACTTCTACTCGCTGACGCCCGGCGGCGGGCTGCGGACGCTGGGGATGCTCTTCAGCCCCGGCTGGCCCGGCTACATCCGCGGGGTGACCGCCGACGGCGACGGCGAGTTCGTCGTCACCACCTCCAACGGCCAGATCGCGCGGTGGCGGCCCGCCGCCGGGGAGCACGACATCCTGGCGGGCGAGACCGAGCCGTTCGACCAGCTCTACGGCGTGGCGATCGCCCCCGGCGGCGCCGTGGCCGCCGCCGAACTCGGCACCGGCCGCGTGGTGTCGGTGCGGGGCGGCGCGGTGGACGTCCTGGCGTCGGGTCTGGACCGGCCGATGGGCGTGGCGTTCGGCCAGGACGGCACCTGCCTGGTCTCCGAGTCCGGCGCCGGGCGCGTCGTGTCGGTCACCGGCTCGGGCGTCGACACCGTGGTGGACGGCCTGGAGGAGCCGCAGGGCATCCTCGTCCGCGGCGGAAGGCTCCTGATCGTGGACGCCGGCGCCAAGACGCTGCTCGAAGTCGACCTCGGCAGCAAGTCGCGCACGACGATCGCCCGCGACCTGCCGGTGGGCGCGCCGCCCGGGGTGGACCTCAAGCCCCTCAAGGGGCTGCCGCCGTTCTCCGGGCCCCAGGGCCTCTTCGCCGGCATCGCCGCGGGCCACGACGGCACCCTCTATGTCTCCGGCGACGCCGAAGGCAGCGTCCTGGCGTTCCGGAAGGCGGGCTGAGGCATGGCGCACGACTTCCTCGGCCTGGGCGGACGCGTCGTCATCGTCTCCGGCGCGGGCGGCGGCGGCATCGGCACCACCGTCACGGAGATGGTCGCCCGCGCCGGGGCCACCGTCATCGCGGTGAGCCGCTCCCAGGACAACCTGGACACGCACATCGGCCCCCTGGCGAAGGAGGGCCTGCCGGTGGTGCCCGTCGCCGCCGACGCCTCCACCGACGAGGGCATCGCGACGGTCATGGAGCGGGCCGTGCGGGCCGACGGCGAGCTGTACGGGCTCGTCAACGTCGCGGGCGGCGCCGCGCCCTCGGACTGGCGGCCCTCCACCCGGGTGACCCGGGAGTCCTGGCGCGCGCTGTTCACCCAGAACCTGGAGACGATGTTCTTCATGAGCCAGGCGGTCGCCGCCGAGCTCAAGGAGCGGGGACGGCCCGGTTCCATCGTCTCGGTCTCCTCGATCAGCGGTATGAACACCGCGCCGTTCCACATCGGCTACGGCACCGCCAAGGCGGCGCTGGTCGCGGCGACCCGCACGATGGCCGTCGAACTGGCGCAGGACGAGATCCGGGTGAACGCCGTCGCGCCCGGCGTGACCGCGACACCCGCCTCCCGCACCTACGTCGAGGAGGATCCCGAACGCGACCGCCGCGCCATCGCCATGGGACGGCGCGGCCGTCCCGAGGAGCAGGCGGGCGCGATCCTCTTCCTGCTGTCGGACCTGTCGTCCTACATCACGGGCCAGACCCTCCTGGTGGACGGCGGCCTCAACCTCAAGTGGACGTGGCTGGCCTCCGACAACACCTCTCTCTTCTTGAAGGACGAGTCGTTCCGCGCCGAGATCACTCGCTTCTGACCCTCTGGAGGAATCCATGAGCGAGACCATCGCAACCCCCGCGGCGGCCGAGGAGCTGTCGCAGCCGTTCACCATCGACGTCGAGGCGTACATCTCCGAGGAGTACGCCCGCGCCGAGCGCGACAAGCTGTGGACCAAGGTGTGGCAGCAGGGCGGCCGCGTCGAGGAGATCCCCGAGGTCGGCGACTTCCTCACCTACGAGATCCTCGACGACTCCCTCATCATCGTGCGCACGGCGCCGGATGAGATCCGCGCCCACTACAACGTCTGCTCGCACCGCGGCCGACGGCTCGTGGACACCCCTCCCGGCGCGCATGACGCCCGCGGCCACGGAAGGCAGTTCGTCTGCGGCTTCCACGGCTGGCGCTACAACCTGGAAGGCCGGTGCACCCAGGTCCCCGAGCGCGAGGACTGGCAGGGCAGGCTGACCGACGAGAAGATCCGGCTCGGCGAGGTGAAGGTCGACACCTGGGGCGTCTGGATCTGGATCAACATGGACCCCGACAGCGAACCCCTGCTGGACTACCTCGGGCCCGCGGCCGTCCTGCTGGCCCCCTTCCAGCTGGAGAGGTTCCGCTACCGGTGGCGCCGCTGGCTGGTCTTCGACTGCAACTGGAAGGTCGCCCTGGAGGC
>JAFACJ010000920.1 GCA_023425615.1 Actinomycetes bacterium | reverse complement strand
TCCATACCCGGCGCCGGATCCCGGAGGATCCGGCGCCGGAGAACGGAGGACGGGGCCAGACCCGCTCTCCGGACGCCGGCTGCTCCACCACCACCACGCTCCCGACTTCAGGTGACCAGTCGCGGTTCACCAGCACTTGGTCGGAGGTGGAGAAGGCCGGTTCCATGCTGTCGCCCCGGACGGTGACGACGACGAATCTCCGGGAGAGGAGAAGAGCGGAGGAGAGTCCCGCAGCCGTGGCGAGGATGACGCCCGAGCAGATGACGAGGGCGGTGTTCACCATGCGCCGGGGTCAGTCGTATCCGTCGGCTTGCAGCCGGAACAACCGTGCGTACTCCCCGTCGGCCGCGAGAAGCTCTTCATGCGATCCCTCCTCCGAGACGACGCCGTCGAGGAGGACGATGATCCTGTCGGCTTCACGGATCGACCCCAATCTGTGCGAGATCAACAGGCTGGTCTTTCCCTTGCGGTGAAGGCGGAGTGCCGCGTTCATCCGGGCCTCGGCCTCGGCGTCCAGCCCTGAAGACGGTTCGTCGAGGATCAGCAGGTCGCTTTCGCTCCGGTGGAAGGCGCGGGCCCGCGCGAGGCGCTGCCACTGCCCCCCGGAGAGGACGACGCCATGTGACTGCTCGTCGAAGAAGTTGCGCGACAAGAGCGTTCGGTAACCGTTCGGCAGGCTCGAGACCTTCTCATGGATCCCGGCGGTCTTCGCCGCGTCGAGCACCGCCTCCCGATCCACGCCCGGATCACCGCTCTCGGCCAGCGTGATGTTCTCTTCGGCGGACAACTCATATGCCATGAACTCCTGGAAGACCGCACCCATCCGCTGCCGTAGCTCTTTGGCATCGAAATCGCGGATATCGGTCCCGTCCCACAGGACGGCGCCTTCCGTCGGATCGTAGAAACGGCAGATGAGGTTGACGAGAGTCGATTTCCCGGCACCGTTCAGCCCGACGAGGGCGGTGGCCTGACCGCTGGGGATCTTGAGATTCACTCCGCGGAGAACCCACGGATGCTCCTCGGAGTAGCGGAACCAGACGTCGCGCAGCTCCAGGCCTTCGCTCAGGGGCCGCATCTCGGCGGGCGGCGACGCGACCGGGAGATCCGGGCCCGCTCCGACGACGGACAGGTAGTTGTCGAACATGAGCAGGGACTCATGGCATCGTGACACGGCGAAGGCGATGCCGGAGAGCGCGCCCTGCACCCCGGCTATCGCGGCGACGAAGATCATGATGTCGCCGACCGAGATGTCGCCCTCCCCGGCGGCTCCGACCGCCCACAGGAGCCCGCCCGCCGACACCGCGGCGGTGAGCAGGCTCATCACCAGCTGGAGGCGCATCTCCTTCAGGTCCATCGCCCGCTTGGCCTTGTTCACCTTGCGGTGCTGGCGCAGCATGCGGGTCCGGAAGAAGGAGCCGGACCCGAAGAGCCGGATCTCCTTCGCCGCCACGACATCGGTGAGGAGCTGCCGGTAGACGGCCTCCCTTCGCTCGCTCGGCGTGATCTTCCGCAGCATCCTCGCCCGCCGCCGCGACATGATGATCTCCGAGACCATCGTGGGAACGCCGGAGAGCAGGACCAGGCCGGCCATCCAGGGGTTCAGGAACCACAGGGTGCCGAGGAAGCCGATGATGACCGTCAGCGATCGGACGATGCCGAGGAAGCTCTCGACGACGCTGCCCGGGTCGTTCATCGCCGTCTGCTGGGCGAGGCGCAGGCGGTCGAGGAAGTCGGGGTCCTCATACCGCCCGATGCCCACGAAGCCGTCGACCGCGGAGAACAGCTTGTCCTGCGCGAGGAGACCGACTTTCCGCTCCTGTTCGTCGCTCAGGAACTGGCTGACGAACGGTATCGCGGCGGAGAGCAGCCCGACCGCGCCGAGCGCGATGCCCAGATCGACGATGTCCCGGGCGCCGGCGGTCAGCATGCCGTCGAGGATGAGTTTGGTGAGCCAGGCGCTCAGGACGGGAAGAGCCGATCCCGCCAGGGCGCACACCAGGTAGCAGAAGAGCACGGCCGGTGCGGCGCGCAGAGGGAGGCGGAGGGCAGGGAGGAGTCCGGGGAAGAGCTTTTTCCGCATTTTCGTGATCACTCGGCCGCGGGGATTCCCGAGATCGCCGGGCGGTCGTCCTTGAGCACCACGCGACCGGAACGGTCAGGGCCGATTCCCAGCCGTGTCGGAAAATTGCGGACCCGGAAGGCCGAGGTCATCGCCTTGACGTAGGGCTCCAGTACGACGTCGGCCACGGGCTCCAGCCGGCCGACGAAATCAGCGGCGGCCTCCGGGGTGCCGGAGACCACCGCGATGGGACGACCCTGATCTCCGGATATCCGTGCCGAGTGCGCAACGAATGCGGGGAGTTCCACCTCGCATGCATCGCAATTAGGCGAGAAGAAAGCGACGAGCGTATCGCTCTTCACCGACGCCCGGTCCAGTGTGACCCCGTCGGTGGACTCGACCGTGAAATCGCCGATGAGATCGCCGATGGACAGTTCTTCACCGGCCGGTCTCCTGCCGTTGAGACGGGAGATGAGTTCGGTGTGCTCCCGGAGCCTTCTGATCACTCCGAAGGTCAGGAGGAGATTGAGTGAGCACAGGGCGCCGAAGAAGGCCGATCCTGCGATGGTGAACCCCATGCCGCTCCTTATAGCAGGTCTTTTTCTTGTCTTTCCAGCGGCGCGAAGAGTTGAATGATGTCGTCCAGTGCCGTGATCAGAATTCCGATGAAGAGCCCGGCGAAGGCGCAGAGGGCGAGTGCGCCGGGATCTTCGGGGCGGCCGGCCGAGTCGGTCACGGCTCCGATGACGGCGAAGGCGATGAGCACGGCGTTCCGCAGGACGTGGTGCCACCCGAGGGGGAGGGACGCGGAGCCGAAGCAGCGGCATGAGGTCTCGGCACCGGATCTGACCGCCTTGATGATCGCGATGCAGAAGGCGGTGAGCAGCAGGACGGCGCCGGCGGATCCGACCAGCCGGGCGAGGTGCCACGGAGCGGCCAGGGAAAGGCAGACGGCGGCCTCGCAGACGACGACCGCGGTCGCGACGGGCCGGGACAGGGAGGGCCTGGCGACCCTCACGGCGCCCACCGAGGCCACGAACTCCGCGAAGCGGTTCCCGCCGGCCATCTTGCCGGCGGAGGAGATGAGGAAGACCGAGGCCGTGGCGTACTGCAGGGCGGCACCGAGCTGACCGAAGGCCGGCACCGCATGGTCAAAGGCGTCGGGGGACAATCTTTCTGCCTCAGGAAAATAGGATGAGGACATCTGGCGAAGAAAGAGATTCGCCGGCGGAACCGGTGCCCAGGATCGGTTCGGAACCCTGGGCACCGGGATCATTCACGCGTCGGCCAGCCGTCGGCTAGACGTTGCAGAAGTTCGTCGCGGTCGTGCAGCACCAGTTTCCGGTCCTGGCCCGCGACTTCTCGTAGCCGCCGGTGCAGTCCTCGGTGATCTTGTATTCGTAGTACTTGATGCCGGCGCAGGTTCCTTCCTGCACCCATATGTAGCGGTAGCAGGTTCCGACGGCGCCGGCGTCCGCTCGGGGAACGACCAGAGAAAGTGCTCGGTCGGCCAATTTGCCCATCATACCCATGGCCACTCCTCTTTTTGATCGAGAGTTGGGCTTCTGACTGCGGCATGAATATAGCATTGCCGATGGCGGTTAATATGTGATCTGGATCACAGTAACTGAATGGGGCCTTCGTGGCAATGCAACGACAATGCCACGCTCATGCCACGCCAATAGTGTAAGCATTGGTATTTGCGGTTCAATGAAATTCCGCCGGCCGGTTTCTTTGCCTTCGGGTCCGTGGAGTTCGCCGTCTCGGGTGCCCGGGGCATCGGGATCGGGTGATCCTTCTCCGGCGGCGGCTGCCGGGCGGCCGGGTGGAAGTCCCGTACACGGCGAGATCCCCCGGCCGGGAGCTGTCAGCACTCCGGCCGGGGGATCGGTGCGGGTCCTGGAAGCGCCTTTGGGGCCGCACGCCTCTTCCCCGAAGGAGTGCGTTATCTACTCGGTGCTTCCGGACCCGGTGGCCGCGGTGGCTTCGCGGCCGGCCGCGCGACGCACTCGGGGTCCGGGTGTGACCGGCCGGGACCGCGATGG
>JAFACJ010000911.1 GCA_023425615.1 Actinomycetes bacterium | reverse complement strand
CCCTCCCGGCGGGCGGCGTGCAGCTTGTCCAGCAGCATCGCGGCGCGGCCGTGGTTGCGGTGCCCCGCGGTCTTGCAGTGCGACACCTGGAGGCGCACCCGGGCGCGGCGGGCGATCTCGATGGCCTCGTCGAGGGCTTGGGACAGGCCGGCGCCCTCGTCGCGCAGATGGGTGGTGTAGGGGCGGCCGTACCGGTGGGCGACCTTGGCCAGGGCGACGAGCTCGTCGGTGCCGGCGAACGATCCCGGCGGGTAGACCAGGCCGCTGGACAGGCCGCAGGCGCCGGACTCGAAGGCGTCGGCGGCGAGGCGGCGCATCTCCGCCAGACCGCCGGGCGGCAGTTCGGCGTCCCAGCCCGCGACGGCGAGGCGGAGCGTGGAGTGGCCGACGAGGGTCGCCATGTGGTTGGTGGGCCCCGCCTTCTCCATCTCGGCGAGATGGTCGGCGAAGGAGCCTGCCGAGACGGGCGCCCCGGCGTACGCGGACATGATCTCGACATGGTCGGCGGTCACCGGACCGAACGAGAAGCCGCAGTTGCCGTTGACCTCGGTGGTGACGCCCTGCAGGAGCTTGAACGGCTGGGGCTCGGGCAGCGCGGGCACCAGGTCGGAGTGGCAGTGCGGGTCGACGAAGCCGGGCGCGACGGCGAGCCCGCTCACGTCGATGACCCGCCGGGCGGGGCCCAGGCCGTGCCCGATCGCCGCGACCCTGCCCCCGTCGACCGCGACGTCGGCGGCCGTGCCGGGCGAGCCCAGGCCGTCGTGGACCTCCCCGCCCCGCAGCACCAGCTCATACATGAGCGCTCACTGTAAGTGATGCGGCGGGGCCCGTACCAGCCTGGAAACCTGACAAAACAAGGAGTGAGGATTGTGGATTTCCCCGATGAGAGAACGCTGTTCGTCCGGTTAGTGTGCCTAGGCCCGGTCGAGAGGAGTGCTGGTGGACTGGGGGGCAAGGCTGAGGGAGCTCGCCGCGGCGCACGGCGTCCCGGGTGCGGCGCTGGCGGTGTGGCACGGGGGCGGGCTCAGCGAGCACGCGACCGGGGTGCTGAACCTGGCGACGGGTGTGGAGACGACACCGGACTCGGTGTTCCAGATCGGCTCGGTCACCAAGGTGTGGACGGCGACCCAGATCATGCGCCTGGCCGAGGAGGGGCTGCTCGCCCTCGACACCCCGGTGCGCGAGCTGCTGCCGGAGTTCGCCGTCGCCGACCCGGAGGTGACGCGCGAGGTGACGGTGCGGCATCTGCTCACCCACACCTCCGGCATCGACGGCGACCTCTTCCTCGACACCGGACGCGGCGACGACTGCCTGGAGAGGTACGTGGCGGCCTGCGCCGGCCTCGCGCAGATCCATCCGCTCGGCGCCACGCAGTCCTACGTCAACGCGGGCTACTCCGTCCTCGGGCGGGTCATCGAACGGCTCACCGGACGGGTCTGGGACGCCGCGCTCCGCGAGATGCTCATCGAGCCGCTCGGCCTCGCGCACACCGTGACCCTGCCGGAGGAGGCGCTGCTGCACCGGGCCGCCGTCGGGCACCTGGGCGCGGGCCGTGACATCAGGCCCACACCCGTCTGGGGCCTGATGCGCCCGATCGGCCCCGCCGGGCTGATCTGCGCGTCCGCCGCCGACGTCGTGGCCTTCGGCCGCGCCCACCTGGACGCGACGCTGCTGAGCGACGCCTCCCGCAAGGAGATGAGCACCCCGCAGGTCGACCTGCCCAACAAGCACGGCCTCGGCGAGGCGTGGGGCCTCGGCTGGATCCTGGAACGGTGGGACGGCACGCCCGTGCTGTGGCATTCGGGCAGCACCATCGGCCAGCAGGCGGCCCTGTGGGTGGTGCCCGAGCACGGCATCGTGGCGGTGCTGCTGACCAACGGCGGCCACGACAGCGCCCTGCGCCAGGACGTCGCCCGCGAACTGTTCGCCGAGCTCGCCGGGCTCACCGTGCGCGGCCCGCTGGAGCCTCCGGCCGAGCCGGTGGAGGTGGACGCCGCCCGCTACACCGGCCTCTACGAGCGCAAGCACGTGCGGACGACCATCACCGCGCGGGGCACGGGACTGCACGCGCGCGTCGAGACGACGACGCCGGGGCTCGCCGAACTCGGCCCGCCCCTGGAGCTGGACCTGACACCGGTGGACGAGACCACCTTCGTCGGGGTCTCCGGCGACAACCCCGCGACCGTCCCGTTCGTGTTCTTCGAGCTCGCGGACGGCTCCCCCTACGTCCACTTCAGCGCGAGAGCCAATCCCCGTGTCCCTTGACGGCTTCGACAAGGAGACGATGACCGCGGACTTGGCGGCCCTGGTGGCCGTCGAGTCGCCCAGCGGCGTGCCGGACGCGCTGGCCCGGTGCCGCGCGGAGGTCTCCGCGCTGGGAGAGCGGCTGCTGGGCGCCGCGCCCGCCGTGCACGGCGAGCACCTGCACTGGGGCCCGGAGCGGCCGAAGGTGCTGCTGCTCGGCCACTACGACACCGTCTGGCCGGTCGGGACGCTGGCGCGCAGGCCGTTCACGGTCATCGGGCACCGGGCGACGGGGC
The DNA here is from genome assembly GCA_023425615.1 of Actinomycetes bacterium. Lineage (GTDB taxonomy): Bacteria > Actinomycetota > Actinomycetes > Streptosporangiales > Streptosporangiaceae > Actinocorallia. Next base: position 745 of record JAFACJ010000911.1, on the reverse strand, counting down.
CCGGGTGCTTCGACATGAAGGCGGGGCTCGTCCAGATCTTCCACGCCCTGGCGCGGGTGGCGGAGCGGGAGGGCGGCCTGGAAGGCGTCGGCGTGCTGGTCACCTCCGACGAGGAGACCGGCTCTGCCACCTCCCGCGAGCTGATCGAGGAGACGGCACGGGAGGCGACCGCCGTCCTCGTCGCCGAGCCGAGCGCGGACGGCGCGCTGAAGACCTCACGCAAGGGCATGGCACGCTACGAGCTGGAGGTCATCGGACGCGCCGCCCACTCCGGCCTCGACCCGGAGAAGGGCGTCAACGCCGGTATCGAGCTCGCCCACCAGATCCTGGCGATCGCCGCCCTGGCGGCGCCCGAGCGGGGCACCACGGTCGTCCCCTCGGTGGCCTCGGCGGGCACGACCGTCAACACCGTCCCGGCCGGCGCCAGCCTGGCGATCGACGTCCGCGCCTTCGACCGAGCCGAACTGGAGCGCGTCCGCCGGTGGCTGCTGGCACGCCGGCCAGTCCTGCCGGGCGCGCGGCTGCTGGTGCGCGAGGGCCCGTCGCGTGGACCGCTCCAGCGGTCTGCCTCGTTCGGCCTGTTCCAGCGGGCCTCGACCCTCGCCGCCGAACTCGGCCTGCCCCCGCTGCGGGAGGCGGCGGTCGGCGGCGGCTCGGACGGCAACCTCACCGCCGCGCTGGGCATCCCCACCCTCGACGGCCTCGGCGCGGTGGGCGGCGGCGCGCACAGCGAGGAGGAGTGGGT
>JAFACJ010000888.1 GCA_023425615.1 Actinomycetes bacterium | reverse complement strand
CGCCAGGACCGTGCGGTCCAGGCCGAGGCCGAAGCCGATGCCCGGCAGCGGGGGCCCGCCGATGGTCTCCGAGAGCCCGTCGTAGCGTCCGCCGCCGCCGATGCCCGACTGGGCGCCCAGCAGCGGGTGGTCGAACTCGAACAGGGTGCGGGTGTAGTAGTCAAGGCCGCGCACCAGCCGCGGGTCGTCCGTCCACGGGATGGACAGATCGGACAGCAGTTCGCGGACCCGGTCGTAGTGCGCCTTGCAGGCGGCGCACAGGTGGTCGGGGATGAGGGGGGCGTCGCCGAGCTGGGCGATGACCTCGGGGCGCTTGTCGTCGAGGACGCGCAGCGGGTTCAGCTCGACCCGGCGGCGGGTGTCCTCGTCCAGGTCCAGGCCGCGCAGGAAGCCCTGGAGGGCGGCGCGGTAGGCGGGACGGCACTCGGCGTCGCCCAGGGTGTTCAGGTGCAGGGTGACCTGGCGCAGGCCCAGCTCCCGGTAGTAGTCCCAGGCCAGGGCGATGGTCTCGGCGTCGATCGCCGGGTCCTCCGAGCCCAGGGCCTCCAGGTCGACCTGGTAGAACTGCCGGTACCGGCCGGACTGCGGCTGCTCGTAGCGGAAGACGGGGCCCACGGCCCAGACCTTCACCGGCAGCGCGCCGCGGTGCAGGTTGTGCTCCAGCACCGAGCGCAGCGCCCCGGCGGTGATCTCCGGCCGTAGCGTGATCGAGCGGTCGCCCCGGTCGGTGAAGGTGTACATCTCCTTGTTCACCACGTCGGTGGACTCGCCGACGCCGCGGGCGAACAGCTGGGTGTCCTCGAAGACCGGCAGCTCCAGATAGGAGTAGCCGGCCCTGGCCGCCGCGGCGGCGAACGCGTCGCGGGCGGCGAGGAACGCGGCCGAGCGCGGAGGAACGTACTCACTGACCCCCTTGGGGGCCTGGAAAGTGCTCATAGGAAGATCAGAAGCCTCGTCCTGGGCCTTCGGTGGGCGCGAGATCCGACAGGTACGGATTGGTCGCGCGCTCGCGGCCGATGGTCGTCTGGGGTCCGTGCCCGGGCAGCACCGCGGTCTCGTCCGGCAGCGGCAGGCAGACCCGGGCCAGGCTGCGCAGCATGGCCTCGTGGTCGCCGCCGGGCAGGTCGGTGCGGCCGATGGAGCCGGCGAACAGCAGGTCGCCGGCGAACATCACCTGGATGTCCTCGAAGGGGGTGCGGAACGCCACCGAGCCGGGGGTGTGCCCCGGGGCGTGGTCGACGGTCAGTTCCAGGCCGGCCAGCTCCAGCTTCGCCCCGTCGGCGAGCTCGCGCACGTCGTCGGGCTCGCTGAGGGTCAGCCCGCCGAAGAGCTGGGCGGAGGTCACCCCGAAGCCCTTGGCCGGGTCCGACAGCAGATCGCGGTCGTCGGGATGGATGAACGCCGGGACGCCGCGCGCCCCGCAGACCGGGGCGACCGACCACACGTGGTCGAGGTGGCCGTGGGTGAGGATGACCGCGACCGGCTTGAGCCGGTGCTCGCGCAGGATCTCCTCGACCCCGTCGACTGCGTCCTGGCCCGGATCGACGATCACGCACTCCTCGCCCGCGGCGGGAGCCACCACATAGCAGTTCGTGGCGAAGGATCCAGCGGGAAACCCGGCGACGAGCACGTTCTGCCTCTCTGTAAAGAGCCTCGGGCCGCGTGGCCGCACCTCGTGAGGCGCTCTTGGAAACGGGATGTCAGCCGAGCCTACCGGCGTGCCCCTCGTCCACGCGAATGGGAAAGGGGGTACCGGAGAGTCGGCGGGAAGGGCACCGCCGGATCGGGATCCTCGCGGAGACGGACGGGAATCGAACCCGCCTGACCGAGATGCTCGGTCACGTCGGTTTTGAAGACCGCGGGGGTCACCAGGCCCCTAACGCCTCCTCGCTCCGGCCGGACCGCCGGGGCGGGAAGATCCTATAACCGTGCCCTGACGGTCCGGCTCCGGTCCTCGTGGCAGACCGTGTGCCCGTGCCGATCGAGGTGCTCGAGCAGCGGGATGAGGACGCGCCGGCTGGTCCGCAGGGCTTTGCGGGCGTCCGCCGCGGTGAACGGCTGGGGGAGGGCGGCAAGGACGTCCAGCGCTCTTCGTGCCGTGTCGGGCAGCAGGACGAGCGAGCCGTCGAGATAGTGGATCTGCCCCGTGGCCTCGGCGGCCCGCAGGGCGGACGCGGACAGGCCGAGAGCGCTGATCCTCTCCGCGCCGGGAGCCTGGAACGGGTCGGCGCGGAGTTCCTCGAGGAGGGCGTCGAGCAGGCGCTGGGTCGGCGGGGGCAGGAGCCGCCCGGCGGGGAGCAGCCGTCCGTCGACCATGCGCAGGGAGCGCTCACGGGCGAGTGCCGTGATCAAGGCGAGGTCCGGGAGCCCCAGGGCACGTCTCGCCGCCTCCGGGGGAAGTCCGGGCGCCCCGGAGTTGGCGCCCGCGTGCTCGTCGACCAGCTCCGAGAGCCTGTCCGCGAGCACCGACCAGTGACCGGGGTCGGCCAGCCAGTCGCCCGCCACCGGAGCGCAGGGGGGATCGGCGCCCATGGCCTGGAGCTCCGCGCCTTTGATCAGCCCGCGACGGCCCAGTTCGGCGCGGCCGTCAGGGCCGTCGCCGTAGCCCGCGAGCTCCTGGCCCCGGAGTGCCGAACCACGACGGCGGCCGAGCGGGGGAGGCAGCACGTCCAGGACGGTGGCCCCGGTGATGTGGCGGTTCCCGGGGTCCCTGAGGACCAGACGGTCCCCGATGCGCAGGGGAAGGGGACGGCTCAGCGTGAGCCGCGCGTGGTCGGCGCCGAGGGGCCGTACCCGCGCGGCCACGGCCGCGGTCCCGAGATGGCAGATCATCTGGCCGGGGAGGTGGCCGGTGTCGTCCGGTCTGACGTCGGTCAGGCCGGTGCCGAGCCAGCGTCCGGGAGTGAGGAGGCAGTCGCCGCGCCGGGGCCTCAGGCGCTCTCGTATGTTGATCGCGACCCTGGCGGGGCCCGACACGTGCCGGACACCGCGGCCGAGGCAGTGGAGGCCGCGAACGGTGACGGGAACACCGTCGGGAAGGTGGAGGCGGTCCCCTTCGCGGATGGTCCCCTCCCGCAGGGTGCCGGTGAGAACGGTGCCACGGCCGGTGACGGTGAAGACCCGGTCCAGCCAGAACCTCACATCGTGGGACGGGTCGGCCGGAGGCGTGTCCAGCGATCCGAGGGCAGCCCGCAGCCCGTCCATCCCGGCGCCGCTCTCGGCGCTCACCGGCAGAGCGGGGAGGTCCAGCCCCGCCAGGCGCAGGCGCCGGGCCGCGTCCTCCATGGCGCGCGTCCCGTCGGCCAGGTCCGTGCGGGTGACCGCCAGGATCCCGCGGCGGATCCCGAGCGCGGTGATGATCTCCAGATGCTCCTGGGACTGGGGCTGCCATCCCGCATCGGCGGCGACGACGAACAGCACCGCCGAGGTGCCGCCGATGCCGCTGAGCATGTTGCCGATGAACCGCTCGTGCCCCGGCACGTCGACGAAGGCGTAGGTCCGCCCGCCGATCCGGGTCCAGACGAAACCCAGGTCGATGGTCAGGCCGCGGGAGCGCTCCTCCGCCCACCGGTCCGGCTCCATGCCGGTCAGCGCGCGCAGGAGGGTGGATTTGCCGTGGTCCACGTGTCCGGCGGTGGAGATCACCTGCATAGGGCCAGTACCGCTCCGGTGAGGTCCTCGTCCTCCTCCGCCGGGACCGAGCGCAGATCCAGGACGCATCGGCCGTTCTCCAGCCGTCCGAGGACCGGCGGGTCGCCGAGCCGCAGGGGTTCGGCCAGCCGGGGGTCGAGGGCAACGCCGTGGCTGGGCAGTCCCACGCCCGGAGCCCCGCCGCCCCCGACGACGGCGGTGGTGGAGATCACGGCGGCGTCCACACCGGCGGCGTTCAGCCGCCCGGCGATGGCCTCGGCCCGCCGCCGGAGCACGGACGCGGGGACGCGCAGCGCTTCGCGGGTGGGATTCCCCGGATCGCGCAAGGTGGCTTCGAGCGCGGCCAGGGTGATCTTGTCGACGCGGAGAGCGCGCGCCAGCGGATGCCGGCGCAGGAGCTCCACGAGGTCGGCGCGGCCGAGCAGCAGACCGCATTGCGGGCCGCCGAGCAGTTTGTCGCCGCTGGTGGTGATGAGGTCGGCGCCGGCCCGCAGCCAGGAGGCGGCGTCGGGTTCATCGGGCAGGAGGGGTTCGGGCCGGAGCAGGCCGGAGCCGATGTCCGCGACCAGGGGGACGCCGCGCTTGGCGCAGAGCTCGGCGAGCTCCGCCACGCCGGGGCCGCCGACGAACCCCTCGACGCGGTAGTTCGAGGGATGGATCTTCAGAACGAAGCCGGTGGCGTCGCCGATCCCGTTCGCGTAGTCACGAAGGCTCGTCCGGTTGGTCGTTCCCACCTCGCGCAGCCGCGACCCCGTGGAGGAGAGCAGCTCCGGCAGCCGGAACCCGTCCCCGATCTCGACGAGTTCGCCGCGGCTGATGACGATCTCTCCCGGCAGCGCCGTCGCGGCCAGGGCGAGCGCGGCGGCGTTGTTGTTCACCACGTGGACGGCCTCGGCGGCCGGCACCGCCGCCGCGAGCGCGGACAGGGCACCGCGCCCACGGTGCCCGCGTCTGCCGGTGGACAGGTCGAGTTCCACGTCGGTGGTCCCGGCGGCCCGCTGGATCGCGGCGCGTGCGGCGGCGGAGAACGGCGCGCGTCCGAGATTGGTGTGGACGAGCACGCCTGTCGCGTTGACCACCGGAAGGAGATCGGGGCGGGGGAGCGAACGTGCGGCTTCCAAGGCGACCTCCTCAGGACGGATCACCCCTTCCCTGGCCCGCTGCTGAGCGAGGTTGATGGCCTTCTTGACCCGGTCCCTTCCCAGACGGCGGATGTGCGGGGAGAGGGAGGGCTCGGCCAGCAGGGCGTCCGTACGCGGAATGAGGCGCCGCGGGTCCTTCGTGGATTCGGGATCGTCGGCCATTCCTCACCGCACGACCAGTGTATTTTCCGCCCGGTGGACCAGTTCGCCGATGACCGTTCCCCCGGGGACTTCACCCGCGATGAGAAGGCCCCCGGACGTCTGTGCGTCGGCCAGCAGAATACGGGTCTCCTCGGATATGCCGTGGAATTCGGTGTGCGGTGCCACCCAGTCGAGATTCCGCCGGGAGCCGCCCGGGACGTATCCCTTTTTCGTGGAAGCGAGAGCGCCGTCGATGACGGGCACCGCGCGGGAATCGATGACCGCGGTCACCCGCGAGGCGCGGGCCAGCTTGTAGAGATGACCCAGAAGGCCGAATCCGGTCACATCGGTGGCGCAGCGGATCCCGTTCTCCACGGCCGCGCGGCTGGCCTCCCCGTTCAAGGCGGTCATCACTTCGATGGCCTCGGGAAAGACCTCGCCCGTGGCCTTGTGCCGATTATTGAGAACTCCGAGACCTATCGGCTTGGTCAGGGACAGGGGTGTGCCGGCGATTCCTCGGTCGTTGCGCAGCAGACGTTCCGGGTCGGCGGTCCCGGTGACGGACATCCCGTATTTGGGTTCGGGGTCGTTCACCGTGTGGCCGCCCGCGAGGTGGCAGCGCGCCGCCCCCGCGATGTCCGCTCCGCCGCGCAGGACCTCGCGGGCCACCTCATAGGGGATGACGTCCTTGGGCCAGCAGAGGAGGTTGACGGCGACGAGGGGCGTGCCTCCCATCGCGTAGACGTCCGAAAGCGCGTTCGCCGCGGCGATGCGGCCCCAGTCGTACGGATCGTCGACGACGGGGGTGAAGAAGTCCACCGTGGCGACGACGGCCCGGTCGCCGTCGATCGAGACCACCGCGGCGTCGTCTCCGCTGTCGAGGCCGACGAGCAGTTCCTCCCCCCGGTCCGCGGGGACCGGGGGGAGGCCGCGGAGGAGGTCCTCGAGCTCCCCCGGGGGGATCTTGCACGCGCAGCCGCCGCCCTGGGCGTACTGGGTCAGCCTCTTCACGTGAGGGCCTCCCGCGGCGCGAGGCGCGGACCGGCCGGGACCTCGTGCCTGACCACCGGCAGCCCCTCGGCGAGCCAGCTCTGGAAGCCTCCGATCACGTCCGTCGACTCCCGGAGACCGAGTTCGTGCAGGGACGCCGCGGCGAGCGAGGACGAGTAGCCCTCGTCGCAGATGATGATCCATCGGATGCCGTGCGAGGTGGCCTCCGGAATACGGGCCGCGGAGTCCGGGTCGAGGCGCCATTCCAGATGGTTGCGCT
>JAFACJ010000569.1 GCA_023425615.1 Actinomycetes bacterium | reverse complement strand
GCCTCGTCCGCCGCCACCAGCAGGACCAGGAGCTTGCTGCCGCGGTGGTTGACGAACTGGACGTCGAGGGCGGAGCGGTCGAGGTCGATGCCGCTGATCCGGTACAGCTCGGCGCGCAGCGACGCCTGGGCGAGCACCGCCGAGTACTGGCTGTCGCCCAGGTGCAGCATGTCGCCGCTGCGCCCGGAGAACTGGAACTGCCCGGTCCGCAGCCCCGGCCCGTCCAGCGGCGCCCTGCGGACCATCCGGTCGCCGAGCTTGAGCCGCAGCAGCGGCGCCTCGTGCGCGTGCAGGCGGGTGACGACCAGCTCCCCTTCCTCGCCCTCGGCGACGGCCCTGCCGTTCTCGTCGACGATCTCCACCAGGTGCAGGCCGGGGACCGCGGCGAGCTCGGGCTTCTCGTGGTCGAGCTGGAGCCCGACGCACTCGGCCTGGGTGGCGGCGAAGTAGCTGAGGATCGAGACGTTGGGGTAGACGGCGCTCAGCTCGTCGCGCTTGCGCTGGGTGAGCAGCCCGCTGCCGTACATGGCGACGCGGAAGCTCTCGCGGGCGTGCGCCGGCATCCCGGCGCCCAGCTCGCTGAGGATCCCGATGCCCGCGGAGATGCCCATCAGCGCCTTGGCGCCGGGGTAGGAGAACATGTGCTCCAGGACCGGCGCGGTGACGGGGCCCGCCCCGATGTAGTTGACGCCCGGCACCTGCGCCAGGACGCCGCCGACCATCGTCCCGCTGCTCCACATCTGGTAGTCGGCGAGCGTGGTGTACAGCCAGCGCGGGCCGCCGCCGCGCAGATAGCGGCTGAGCTGGTAGGCGCCCATGAACGCGCCGGCGATGCGGTAGGTGTCGCGCAGCTCCCGCAGCGAGTAGACGATCTCCAGCGGCATGCCGTCGCTGGTGCCGCCGCTGGCGACGATCTCGAACCCGCCGTGCTCGATCGGCACGACCATCCCGGCGCGCGCGCCCATGAACATGTCGCGCTGCACCTTCTTGTCCGACAGCGGGATCCGCTCCCACTCCGACAGGTCGGCGGGCGCCTCGGTGACGCCGAAGTAGTGCAGGCGCTCCCGCCACAGCGGGTTCAGCAGCGCGGTGTTGACGATCTGCTGGAGGCGCCGCATCACCAGCGCGTCCTGGATCTCGTGCGGGATCTCGCAGTAGGGGACGCCGACCAGGCGGGCGCACTCCTCCAGCTTGGCGGCGAACGGGGGCAGCGCCGCGACCTGCGCCGCCGAGCGGGGGTTCAGCTCCTCCTCGGGGATCAGCCGTTCGGCGAGGTCGGAGGCGTTGCGGCCGGTCTCCGTCAGTGTCATGGTCATCGTCGGCTCCTCAACGGTCGCTGTGCGCCGCGCGCTCGCGCAGCATGCGCTGTCCTGTGGTCCTGATCTCGGTGATGAGCATGGCCAGGTGCTCGGCGTCGATCCGGTGGTTCATCAGCACCAGGCGCAGCGCCGCGGTGCCGGCGAGGTCGACCTTGGAGATGAAGAACCGCCCGTCGGCGCGTACGCGGTTGCGGATCGCGAGCTGGAGTTCGTGCAGTGCCCCGCGGTCGAGGCCGCCGGGGTCGTAGCGGAAGCACAGGATGTTGGCCTCGGGCTCGTGCAGGACCGTGAAGTCCGGCTCCTCGCCCAGCATCCGGTGCGCCAGCAGGGTCAGCTCGCACAGGTGGTCGATCTTCTTGGTGAACAGGGCGGGCCCGTACACCGACCAGAGCGTCCACAGCGGCATGATCATCGGACGCTTGGTGCATTCGAGGTTCTTGTCGCCGCTGTCGAAGGCGCTGTAGACGTCGGGTTCCTCGTCGAAGACGTAGCTGGCCTGCTGCCGGAACGCCCCGCGCGCCGCGCCGCCGTCACGGTAGAACAGCAGCGTGCAGGGGGCGGGCACGAACAGCATCTTGTGCGCGTCCCACGTCAGCGAGTCCGCCTGGTCCAGGCCCCGCAGCCGGTGGCGGTGGCGTTCGGACAGCAGCAGGCTCGCGCCGTGCGCGCCGTCCACGTGCAGCCAGATCCGGCGCCTGCGGGTCAGCTCCGCCAGTTCGTCGAGCGGGTCGAACGCCCCCAGCGAGGTCGTCCCCGCGGAGGCGACCAGGCAGAAGACCCGCAGGCCGCGTCTGGCCGCGGCGTCCAGGATCGGCGCCACGGCGTCGGGGCGGATCCGGCCCGCCTCATCGACGGGGAGTCGCACTATCTGCTCCGCGCCGATGCCCAGCACGCCGACCGCGCGGTCCACGCTGTAGTGCGCCTCCTCGCTGATCGCGACGGCCGGGCGCCCGCCCTCGGCCGACACGCCGCGCGTCCACACGCCGGGGAAGGCGCGGTTGCGCGCGGCCAGCAGCGCGGTGAGGTTGGCCATCGAGCCGCCGGAGGTCGTCACCATCGTGGACCGCCGCGGGTCCCAGCCGATGAAGCGCCCCAGCTCCTCGGCCATGAGCCGTTCGGCGACGTTCGGGAGCTGGCCCGCCTCGTAGAACGACGACGGCTGGTTGGCCACCGAGCTGACCAGGTCCACCAGGCCCGCCAGCGGCACCGCGCCGGAGAACTGACGTCCGAGATATCCAGGAGAATGCACCTGAATACCGGTATTAAGGTAAAGGTCCATGATTTGGTGAAAACGGCCTTCGTCGTAGTCGGCGACGTTCTCCCGCTCGGCCGTTATCAACTCCCGGGCCGCCTTCATCAGCACCGCCGGCTCGACCAGGTCGAGCCCCTTGACCTCGGGGTCGGCCAGATATCGGCGCAACCGCAGGGCGCACTGCTCGGCGGCGCGGTGGAACCCCGGGGGGTCGAAGGCGGCGACCAGGCCGCCGTCGGCCGAATTCCGTCTCTCGCCTCTCATCGAATGGTCAGACACATTCCTGTCGCTGGCGAGTGAATCCGTCACGGGTGGAGACCTCCCTACCGGTCGCGTGCTCGGGAAAGCGCGTCGATCCGCATCCTAGGCAGCACTCCGGAGCCCTCGACAGATCCCTGACCGGCTATGGACGCGCAGGTCAAATGGGGTGTCCGCAAGGAAGTTTCAGGTTCATGACCGAACCCGTGAATCAATCACGCGAACAGCGACATACCGCTAAAAAGCCCCCGGCGGCAAACTATCTATAGCGAATAAATCACCCATCTGCCTCCGCTTTTCGGACTTCAAGGCAGCGCAAGGCCCCACTCAAGGAACACCCGGCCGACCATTAACAAACCCCACTGCCCTCTGCTAAGAGGCGGTCATGGGG
>JAFACJ010000554.1 GCA_023425615.1 Actinomycetes bacterium | reverse complement strand
TCGCCTGGTACCACTTACCGTTCTGCTCCACCCAACGCACATGACTCGGGTCTCCGTTGAAGCCCTCTCCGGTAACTCGAAACCGGTATGCCTCTTGCATCGTCCACGCAGGCTGTACCCCCCACCCGTTAGGCGGCGGAGGGGCGATTTCCTGCAGCCCGGAGGTTCCACCGACCACAGGCGGTTCAATGTCTCTGTGCCACGGCTTCGGCGGTGCGACTCCGACCGGCGGTCCACCATCCGGACCCGGCGGGTAGGCCTGGCCGAGCACCCATCGACCGCCACCCGGGGCGGAATCGTCCGGAGGCGGCGGATCGAACGGATACCGCCAGGGCTCATCGCCCTCGGCGCGGCTCGGCTCCTCCTCTTGCGTTCCCTCGTGGTCACCGGTGCCCTGCGGGAAACTGCCGAAACCAGCGCCCAGGAACTGGTATTCGTCCTTGATGCCGTTGATCCTGCCGCCGATCGACCTCATATCGGAGTCGGACCGCTGGATGACCTCGCTCAGTTCGGTGGCGCCGCGGCTCACCACCGAGAGCAGGACACGCTCTCGATTGGCTCCCGGAGGGACGCTGGCCGCCGTATCGTGCACCCACTGCCGGATCGCGTCGAGGTTCTGTCTGCCCGCGATGACCACCTGAGCCGACCGGTCGACTTCGGCCCGCAGCCGCCGATCGAGCTCGGCGAGCCGCCCGAGCACCCGGTTCTGCCGCTCGTTCGCCGACGAGTACGAGTCTGCCGCGGAGCCGGTCCACTGCGCGGACGGCTGGGCGGACCGCACGGTGGACTCCAGCCTCCGCAACTGACCGCTCTTGTCAAATCCCGATCCATCGACCGGTGGCCCGTCGCCGAAGGTAGACCGAGCCTTCGACCAGATCACGTCGAACCCGTCGAGCACTCCCACCCAGGCGTCCCTCTATTCGCAACCTCTCACATCCGCTTCAAGCTTATGGCCCGCGCGGGGAGGCTCGACGCACGAATTTCGACCGGACGCCGCCCCAGAACACAGCGACGCCCTCCCCGGCTCCGGGGAGGGCGTCGGTGTTCAAACGTCAGTGCGGCGAGACGCCGGCGCTCATCACGCGCACGGCGCTGATGAGCCCGTCGATCAGGTTGCCGTCCTTGAACGACGCGGCGGCGGCGGACACCCCCAGCGGGGCGGCCTCTTCGATGCCGCGGCCCTTGACGTCGGCGCCGTAGACCACCTCGATGGCGCGCTGGTTGGGCGACACCGCGAGCAGCACCGCGTTGTTGGGCGTCGGCACCTTCGCGAGGATCTCGCGGGCCGTCGCCGCGGTGTCCTCGCCGAGCCCGCCGATGTAGACGGCGAAGCGGGCCTTGGCCGCGCGCGAGCCGTACTGCAGCGCCTCGTCGAGGGCCACCAGGTCCTTGATGGGGAAGGGGTACTGAACCGACAACTCGCCCGGTTCGGTGACCCCGGAGAGCCGGCCGCTGGAGGTTACCGCCCAGCCGAGCGGCAGGTTGGCCGGATCGACCGTCTTGACGTCACCACTTGCCACTTGCGCCGCCTCCAATCGTCAGCGAGTGCGAGCCGTGACCGTGATCGGCCGGTTCCTCGGACGCCCACAGGATGGGTGCGTGCGTCCACGGCTCGGAGAGCTTGTAGGTCTCGGGGTGCGGGCCCTTGCGGTTCTTGCCGACGCCCCAGATCAGGCCGATCAACACCAGCGTTGTGACCAGTGGAACCAGGCCCATTAGCGAATGACTAAGTGCGGTGCTCACGGGCAAACCGTATACCAGCGCCCGGTCAGGCCGCTCCCTCGCCCAGGTATCGCACCCATGCCGGGTCGAGTTCCTTGACGGTCGACAGCAGCCGCCAGTGCTGGCCCTTCGGCGGCGTCGGGACCGTGCGCAGGGTCCAGCCCAGTTCGGTCAGCAACCGGTCGGCCTTGCGGTGGTTGCACGACGAGCAGGCCGCCACGCAGTTCTCCCAGGAGTGCTCACCGCCGCGACTGCGCGGCACCACGTGGTCGACGGTGTCGGCCTTGGAGCCGCAGTACGCGCAGCGGAACCGGTCACGGTGCATCAGTGCCGCCCGGGTCATCGGGACGCGGGCCCGGTACGGCACCCGCACGTAGGTGCGCAGCCGGATCACCGACGGGACGACGATCGAGTGGGTGGCCGAGTGGATCACCGGGCCGTTCGGGTCATCGTGGACGACGTCGGCTTTTCCGCATAAAAGCATGATGACCGCCCTGCGCATTGTCAGAGCGGTCAACGGTTCGTAGGTCGAGTTCAGCAGGAGGACGCGGCGGCGTCCCCATATCGAGGCGTCCCCGCCGCCGGGCGGGTGGGTCTCGACACTGTGCAGGACGCGGGACGACCCCGGCGGTGCCGCGGTCGTGACAGGGCGGCTCCGGTGGCCGGCCCTCGTGGACTGGCCTTTCTTTCGATGCGCCATACGTCCTCCGAGGAGACAGTTCACCACGGATCGGTGTTCATCGCACGACAATTCCGCGCGTGTTCGCAGGTCAGTCCGGTGAACTTCCGGTGTCGCGACCGGTTGACCTGGCGAATCCCGCGGCAAGGGACAATGGGAAGCGTGACGCAGCCGCAGGGATCGTTCTACGACGAGGTCGGAGGCCACGAG
>JAFACJ010000532.1 GCA_023425615.1 Actinomycetes bacterium | reverse complement strand
GTCATCGGCGTGGCGATCGCCACCGTCCTGTCGGTGAACGGCGCCATCCTGGCCGAGCGCGCCACCCGCGAGCCCGAGCCCTCCGCACCGGTGACCGAGCATCTGGTCGCCGCCTCCGGTGACGGGCGGCTGGCGCAGGTGGCCCCGCTGGGCCGGCGGGTGGACCCCCAGTTGATGATCGTCGCCAAGGGGCGCGACCCCCTTTCCGAGGAACTGCTGGCGAAGGTGCGCGCGGTCAAGGGCGTCACCGGCGCCGCGCGGGTCGACGGGGCGCGGGCGAAGCTCGCCGGCAAGGAGGTCGGGATCTTCGGTGTCGACCCCTCGGCCTTCCGCAACTTCACACCCGCCCCCACCGCCGAGCACGACGGGCTGTGGCGCAACATCGCCGCCGGCGACGTCGCCGTCTCCTTCGTGCTCGGCAGCGACGGCGGCGTGAAGCTCGACAGCCAGGTGCCGGTCAGCGGCGGCTCGCAGTCGCACCAGGTGCGCGTCGGCGCCTACGCGACGATGGGCATCGGCGACATCGACGCGGTGGTGGCCAAGTCGACGGCGCGGCGCCTCGGCATGCCCGAGGACAACGTCCTGCTGATCGCCTCGTCGGACAAGAACGTCGAGAAGGTCAAGAAGGCCGTCGCCAAGCTGGTGCCGAAGAAGAGCGCGACGCTGCGTACCCTCAACCCGAGCTTCGACTTCAAGTCCTCCGGCGGCAACGGCGCCTACCTCACCCCGATGGAGATCAGGACCGCCATCAACGCGGGCATGACCAAGCTGGGCGTGCCGTACGTGTGGGGCGGGGAGTCCGACGCCGAGGGCGGCTACGACTGCTCGGGCCTGCTGCAGTGGGCGTTCGGGCAGGCCGGGATCCGGCTGCCGCGGGTCGCCGAGGACCAGGCCCGCACCGGTCCCATCGTGCCCTTCGAGCAGGCGAGGGTGGGCGACCTGCTGATCTGGGCCAACGACCCCACCGCGCCGGGACGCATCTCCCACATCGCCCTGTACCTGGGGGGCGACAAGATGCTCGTCGCGCCCCGCACCGGCGATGTCATCAAGATCCAGACGGTGTACTTCCGCGGCTTCCGCGGGGCGGTGCGGGTCAACCGCTACGCGGCGGCGAAGGCCGCGGGCTGAACGCGCAGCCGGACCGCAGGAAGTCGAAGACCCCGCCGATCACGGCGGACAGGTCCTCGGTCCCGCCCCGCGCCGCCCAGATGGTGATGGCGCTCTGGATCCCGCCGACCAGCGCGCCGCAGAAGACCTGGATCTCCCAGTCGTCCTCGGGCCTGCCGAGCCGTTCGGCCAGCATGGTGGCGAAGGCGTGCTGCGCCTGGTGCTGGCTCTGGTCCCAGGACCTGGCGCGCAGCGCGGGCACCGACTGGACCAGGACGAGCCGGGTCAATATCCGCTCCCGCTCCTCGTCGCCCATCTCGCCGAGGAGCAGCAGGATGACCTCCCGGAGCCCGGCCACCGGATCGGTGTCCGGCGGCAGCTTCCGGAACTCCTCGATCATCAGGGGGTCGTACTCGTCGGTGAGGACGGTGTCCTCCTTGGTGGGGAAGTAGCGGAAGAAGGTGCTGGGGGAGACCTCCGCCGCCGCCGCGATCTGCTCGACCGTCGTGGCGTCGTAGCCCTGCTCGGCGAACAATCGCAGCGCGTGCTCCTGGATGGCGATCCGGGTCCTGATCTTCTTGCGTTCGCGCAGCGGCAGCCGGTCAAGCGAGGACGTGTCCATCCACGGATTCTCCCCCAGACCCGTCGCGTGCCGCAGCGGCGCGTCCGGGCGCGAGCGCCAGGACCGCGGCCAGGGTGCAGGCCAGCACCGCCGCCCCGGTGCACAGGACCCGGTCCATGCCGTCGAGGAACGCCACGGGATCGGCGCCTATCGAGGCGGGGTCGAGGTTGCCCGAGCCGGCGGCCAGCACGCTGCCCAAGGCCGCCGCGCCGATGGCGCCGCCGACCATCCGGACGGTCATCACCACCCCGGAGCCGGTCCCGCCGCGCTCGGCGTCCAGCGCGCCGAGGGCCAGCGCCATCGCGCTCGGCAGGACCAGTCCCATGCCGAGGCCGAGGACCGCGAGCCAGCCCGCCGCCAACCCGTAGCCGTGGCCGGTGAACGTGCCGGCGAGCGTGGCGCCGATGAGGATCACGAGCCCGGTCGCGATGGCGGCGCGCGGGCCGCGCCGCTCGACCAGCCTCGGGCAGATCCGCGCCGAGACGATCAGCCCCCCGATCATCGGGAGCAGGCGCAGCCCGGTGCCGAGGGAGCCGGCGCCGAGCACGCCCTGGAAGTACTGCGGGACGGTGAACAGGACGCCGAACAGCACGAAGGTGAGGGCGGTCGCGGCGACGGTACCGGCGAGGAAGCCGCGGTCACCGAACAGGGACAGGTCGATCAGGGGCTCCGCCGACCGCCGGGTGAGCAGGACGAACAGGGCGAGCGCCAGGGCGCCCGCGAGCAGCGGGGCCCAGACCAGGGGGGAGCCCCAGCCGTGCACGGGCTGCTCGATCGTGCCGTAGACGACCGCGAGCAGGCCGCCCGTCGACAGCGCGGTCCCGGCCATGTCGAGTCTCGGCCTGTGCCGTGACCAGGACTCCGGTACCAGGGCCGTGACCGCGGCGATCGCCAGCGCCGCGACCGGGAGGTTGACCACGAAGATCGAGCCCCACCAGAAGCGGTCGAGCAGCCAGCCGCCGAGCACGGGTCCCAGCGGCAGGCCGAAGAAGGAGGCGGCGGCGAACGCCGCCTGGGCGCGCGGCTGGTCCTCGCCGGGGAACACCGCGAGCAGGACCGACAGCGACATCGGGATGACGATGGCCGAGCCGACGCCCATGAGGGTGCGGGCGGCGATCAGCCCGCCGGGGGAGCCGGTGAGCGCCGCGAACGCCGAGCCCGCCAGGAACAGCGCGAGCCCGGCGAGCAGCACCTTCTTGCGCCCGTACCGGTCGCCGGCCAGCCCCGCGGGGATCAGCAGCGTCGCCGAGACCAGCGTGTAGGAGTCGATGATCCACTGCAGGTCGCCGGTGCCGGCGTCCAGGTCGCGGGCCAGGACGGGCAGCGCGACGTTCAGCGCGGTCAGGTCCAGGCTCACCACGAGCTGGGCCAGGACGAGTGCGATCAGCACCCACCCTCTGCTCTTCATGAGAGATCCTCTGTTTAGAGAGTAACTATATTTTGATAGTAGCTCTCAAATTCTATCCACTGTCAACTTCGCTCCCTCTGGCAGAACCCGGCCGGTCCGCGCGGCGAACCTGGGGCGACAAACGGCACTCGGAGGTGATAATGGGAACTGCCGAACCGAGGAGGACCGCCGTAGTGGAGGTCAAGCGCAGCGTCAAGGACCGGATCAAGCGCAGCGGGCCCTACGGGGCGATACGCGACCTGGCGTACCGGCTGTACGAAGGGCGGGTGGAGAGCCACCTGCCCCGCGACCAGG
>JAFACJ010000520.1 GCA_023425615.1 Actinomycetes bacterium | reverse complement strand
GGACCGGGGGGTGGGCAGGGCGGCCCCGAAGATCGCTCCCCGCGGTTCCGGCGGGGAGCTCGCCCGTGTGTGAGGAAGCTAACAGTACAAAAAGCTTAAGTAAAGAGATCCGTTATATATTTAAGCTCTATAGAAATGCTTCACGAGGCCGGCGTACGGCGGCCTCGACGCCGTGGAGGTGGCCTTGACCAGGGAGAACGCGGATCTGGAGCGCGGCGGGAGAACGGCGTCGCTGCCGCTGCGAGGAGACCGTTTGCGTGGACGGGTCGCGCTGGTGACCGGCGGGGGCGGTGGCCCGGACGCCGGTCATCTGGGGACGGGGGCCGCCACCGCGTGCCTCCTGGCGGCGCAGGGGGCGGTCGTGGGCGTGCTGGACCTCGTCGCCGAGCGGGCGGAGTGGACGTGCGAGCTCATCGCCCGGCGGGGCGGCCGCGCGCTGCCGCTCGTCGCGGACGTGGCCGACGAGGGAGCCGCCGAGCGGGCCGTGAGCTCCCTGGCCGCCGAGGCGGGACGGCTCGACGTGCTGGTCAACAACACCGGTGTCGCCGGCGGCGCGGGCCTGTCGGATCTGGGGGAGTGGGACCGGGTCGTCGCGGTCAACCTGCGCGGCACGATGGTCGTGAGCCGTGCCGTACTGCCGCATCTGCGGGAGAGCGGCGGCGGCTCCATCGTCAACGTCTCGTCGGTCGCGGCGATCCGCGCCTTCGGCAGCGGCGCCTACGGAGCGTCCAAGGCGGGCGTGATCGCGCTGACCTCGGATCTGGCCTACCAGTGGGGCCGGTTCGGGATCCGGGTGAACTGCCTCGTGCCCGGCCACCTGCACACCCCGATAGGGGACCGCGGCGGGGAGGAGGGGCGCGAGCTGCGCCGCAAGGCGAACCTGCTGCAGACCGAGGGCACCGCGTGGGACGTCGCGTGGGCGGCGCTCTTCCTGGCCTGCGACGAGAGCGGCTGGATCACGGCCGCGACGCTGCCGGTCGACGCGGGGACCACGGCCGCGACGGTCCTGGGCATGCTCCCCCTGATATGACGCGGGGCCCGGGCGCCGTGCGGGGACGGTGCCCGGGCCCGGGGCCCGAAGACGGGTTCAGGCGGTCAGCAGGGACAGCGCGTTGTCGCGCAGGAACTTCCTGCGGTTCGCGTCGCCGAGGCTCTCGACCCTGTCGTAGTAGTCCTTGGGGTCGGCGAGCCCCTCGGCGTGCGGCCAGTCCGAACCCATGACCAGGGAGTCCACCGTGCCGAGCCGGTCGGCGAGGCCCAGGATGTCATCCTCCGGGTAGGGGACGACCTTGACGTGCTTGTGGAAGACCTGGCTCGGCCGCTCGGAGAGCTGGCCGCCGAGCCAGACGCCGTTGCGGCCCATGCCGCGGCTCTTGTCCATGTGCTTGAGGAAGTGCGGCACCCACTCCGCGCCGAACTCGCTGACGACGACCTGGATGTTGGGGTAGCGGCCGAAGAGGTTGTCGAAGATCAGGGCGGACAGGGTGTCGGTGATGGGCCGTTCGCCGTAGGTGTTCTGCCACTGCCAGGCGGAGAACTGGAAGGGCGGGACCAGCCCCCAGCCCCACTGCGAGGCGACGTTGGCCTGGTAGTGGAACTCGGAGATGTGGAAGGCGACGTGGGCCTTGGCCTCGTTGATCCGGGACCAGAAGGGGTCGAAGTAGGGGTCGCCGGGGGAGCGGCCGTAGGCGGGGCCGGCGGGCAGCAGGATGAAGCGGGCGCCGGCGTCGAGCACCGTCTCGAGCTCGGCGACGGCGCGGTCGAGGTCGCGGAGCGAGAGCATGGCCGGGGCGTAGATGCGGTCCCTGTAGTTGAAGCCCCAGTCCTCGTTCATCCAGCGGTTGAACGAGTGCAGGTTGTCGTACAGCGGGTCGATGCCGTCGAGGTAGGCCTCGGCGAGCAGGCCCCAACCGCCCGGGTACATCAGCGCCCGCTCGATCTGCTGCTCGTCCATCTTCGCCAGGCGCGAGTCCCGGTCGAGGTACTCGTCCTTCATGTCCTCGAAGAACCGCTCGGCGTCGGCGACGTTGCCCTCGGAGCGCTGCCGGAGCATCTCGGCCAGGGAGCCCGGCACGTAGGCCTTGGCCAGGTTCTTGCTCTCCAAAGCGTTGACGACACGGTGGTTGGCGAGCAGCACCTGTTCCCCGGAGCCGAGCGTCACCACCTGGACGGCGGTGTCGAGCTTGTCCTTGGGCATGAAGCGGGTGAAGCAGTCCATGGTCTCGTAGGAGTGCGTGTCGAAGTCGATCATCTGGTAGGGGAGTGAGCCACTCATGGCCGGCCTCTCGGAGCAGGGACAGGTTCTTTCCCAATATAGCTAGATAAATAAAATTTGCTAGCGTTCGGGGGCGGGTCGGACCAGGCCCGGACATCGAGGAACGAGGTGATGGTCATGGAGTCGGTGGACGGCGCCGCCCTGCTGATCCGGGTGGTCGTGGGCGTGACGATGGTGGCCCACGGCTACAACCACGTGTGGGGAGGGGGCGGCCTGGCCGGGACGGCCCGGTGGTTCGGCTCCCTGGGGATGCGTCCCCCCAAACTGCACGCGCTGCTGAGCGGAGCCGGTGAGCTGGCGGCCGGCGCCGCCCTCGTGCTCGGGCTCCTCACCCCGCTGGCCTGCGCGTTCATCGTGGGGACGATGGTCGTCGCGGGGATCACCGCACACCGGAAGAACGGGTTCTTCGTGTTCCGGGACGGCTACGAGTATGTGCTCGTCCTGGCGGTGACCAGTGCCGCCCTGGCCCTGCTCGGTCCCGGAAGTCTCTCCGTGGACCGCCTGGCGGGTCTCGACGAGGACCTGAGCGGAGGGGTGGGGCTGGCGATCGCCGCGGGGGCCGGCGTGATCGGCGCTCTGGCGCTGCTCGCCGCCACCTGGCGTCCGGGTGCCGTGGAGGCCGCCGAGGAGGCCGCGGGCTGACCGGGAGGGAAGGGATATTTAGCTGAATC
Organism: Actinomycetes bacterium; assembly: GCA_023425615.1. GTDB lineage: Bacteria > Actinomycetota > Actinomycetes > Streptosporangiales > Streptosporangiaceae > Actinocorallia. The sequence goes on along the minus strand of JAFACJ010000520.1, from coordinate 342 downwards.
AGTTGACTAATTTTACGATAAGGGCGATGATTTCCGTGCCCTAGATCACACGCGGCGACCTCGCCGCGCCATGCTCCTCTTGCGGTCCCGCCCCCCTCCTCGCGGGCGCCTCGCAGGGACCCCGCGCGGAGCTGGTTTCCAGGCCCATCAAGAGGAGGGCTCATGCAGGACGGCAGGTACCTCGAACCCGAGGTGGAGACGATGCCGCGGGAGGAGCTCCGGGAGGTGCAGGAGCAGCGGATCCTGGAGCTGCTGCCCGCCGCCTATGAGAACTCGGGGTTCTATCGGGAGCTGTGGGATTCCCATGGGGTGCATCCGAAGGACGTCAGGTCTCTGGAGGAC
>JAFACJ010000862.1 GCA_023425615.1 Actinomycetes bacterium | reverse complement strand
CCTATGACGGGCGGCGTATGAGTGTCCGGGATCTGCTTCGGCACACCTCAGGGCTGCCTGATCACGCTGATCTGCCCGATGGCGAGCAGTGGCGGTACCGCACGTTCCGGCCGGAGGAACTCGTCCGGTTGGCGCTGGCGATGCCGCGGCCGGGGCGGGCCTGGCACTACTCGACGACCAACTATGTGCTCGCCGGGCTGGTCGTCGAGCGGGTCACCGGGCGGACGCTGGAGGCGGAGGTCGAGCGGCGTGTCCTGCGGCCGCTGGGAATGTCCGGCACGTATTGGCCGGGTGGTTCCACCGTCATCCGTGGCGCGCATCCGCGCAGCTACACGCTGGTCGAGCGGGATGGTGCGCCCGTCCGGATCGACGGGACGAACTGGAACATGTCGTACGGCTGGGCGGGTGGAGCGCTGATCTCCACGCTGTCCGACCTGAACCGCTTCTTCGGTGCGCTCCTCGGCGGCCGTCTGCTGCCCGCGTCCTGGCAGGCCGAACTGGCGCGCACCGTTCCCGCCGACGAGGAGCGGCTGGGCGCCGGAGCACGGTACGGGCTGGGTGTCATGTCGCTGCCGATGAGCTGCGGCGGTCGCTGGCTCGGCCACGGCGGGACCAGTCCCGGCGGCTTCCGCGCCTGGACGGCCGTCGCCCCCGGCGGACGGAGCGTGTCGTTCGTGCTCAACGAGGTACCGGCCACCGAGCAGGCCGAACTGGATTTCCGCGCGGTGGTCGACACCGCTTTGTGCGAGGAGAACCGATGAGGAAACTGATCGCCTTCACCGCGCTGGCCGCCTCCCTGACGGGCATGGCGCCGCCGGCCGCGCACGCCTCCGGACCGGCGCTGAGCTGGGGGACGTGTGTGACCGGGCCCGACGACGAGCAGGGCCGCGAGCTGGAGAAAGCCGGAGCCGAATGCGCCGAGCTGGACGTCCCGCTCGACTACGCCGCCCCGCACGGGCGCAGGATCAGCCTGGGGCTGTCGCGGATCAAGGCGACCGGGCGGCGGATCGGCACCCTGATGGTCAACACCGGCGGGCCCGGCGCGCAGGCCGTGACCGACCCGCCGTTCGTCCTGGACGCCATGAAGGACGTCGGGAACCGCTACGACATCGTCGGCATGGACCCGCGGTTCATCGGCCGCAGCACCCCGCTGGACTGCGGCTGGCCGACCGGCACCTGGATCCGCTCGGCCGGGCTCACCCGCGCCTCCTTCGACCGGCAGGTGGCGTTCCAACGCGACCTCGCCCAGCGGTGCGCGGACACCAACGCGTCAGTCCTGCCGCACGTCACCACCCGGAACACGGCCCGCGACATGGACGCCGTCCGTGCCGCGCTCGGCGAGGAGAGGATCTCCTACCTGGGCTACTCCTACGGCACCTACCTGGGCGCGGTCTACCACGAGATGTTCCCCGGCAGGCTCGACCGGTTCGTGCTCGACGGCGCGCAGGACCCCGACCGCTACGGCAACCGCCTGCTCGAACACGCCTTGGACGCCAACGACCAGGCCCTCGGGGAGTGGGCGGCCTGGACCGCCGCGCGCGACGGCCGCTACCACCTCGGCCGCACCCGCACCGCGGTGCTGGCCACCGTCGAACGGCTGGTGCGGGCCGCGGCCCGCGAGCCGCTGCGGGTCGGCTCCTACCGGGTCGACGACACCCTGCTGCCGGTCGTGCTGCTCAACCTGATCGCCGACGACCGTGACCCGTTCCGCGAACTGCTGGCCGAGACCGTCAGAACCTTCGAGCGGGCCGCCCGGCACCGGCCCGCCACACCACCGGACGAGCTGCGCGGGGTCCTGGACGTCCTCACCACCTCCGCCGACTCGCACTACGGCAGCGTCCAGGCCTCGATCCTGTGCGGGGACGTCGCCGTGCCGCGCGACCCCGAGACCTACTGGCGTGACGTGCAGTCGGCACGGCGCCGCTCCCCGATCCTCGGCCCGGTCGTCGAGAACGTCGTACCGTGCGCCTTCTGGAGCACCGCCCCCCGCGAGACGCCCACCCGCATCACCGCCGACGCCCCCGCCCTGATCGTCAACGCCCGAGGCGACACCCGCACCCCCCTGGCCGGAGCGCGGTCCCTTCACGCCCGCTGGCCCGGATCCCGCCTGATCACCCTGAACGCCTCCATCCACGGCATCTTCGGCAACTACGGCAGCACCTGCGTCGACACGGCGATCAACGACTACCTCCGCACCGGCGTTCTCCCCGCCACCGACCTCACCTGCTCCCCCTGACCTCCGCGCTCCCTTGAGAGAGCGTCTCTGGACGGCCCGGATCCACTCGTCCGGGCCGTCCAGCAGGGGTGTGGGGCGTTACCGGGAGGCGCGGACCGTGAGGTCGGCCACGACCGGGCGGTGGTCGGACGCCTCGGTGGCCGGGACCCGGACGGAGCGGACCCGTACCGGGGCGGAGACGGCGATGTAGTCGATGCGGCGGTCGGGGGCGATGGCGGGGTAGGTCGGGCCGGAGCCGGTGCCGCCGACGGTCCAGGCGTCGGTGAGGGCGGTCCACAGGGGCGCCAGTTCCGGTGCGGTGGGTACGGCGTTGAAGTCGCCGAGGAGGATCTGGTTGGCGGGGCGGTCCTTGCGGGAGTCCTCGGCCATGATCGCCTTCATGTCGGCGATCTGCGCCGCGCGGATGGACGGGTCGGGGCGGTAGTCCAGGTGCGTGGCGTAGACGTGCACCTTGGTGCCGCGGACCTGCACCACGGCCTCGGGGAAGCCGGGGGCCGGGGCGGGCACGGGGTCGGCGGTCTGGGTGGACAGGCGTGTGATCTCGTGGTTCTCCGCGGAGACGATCGGGTGGCGCGAGAGGATCGCGTTGCCGTAGCGGCGGCGAGGCCCGCCCTCGGTGGCCGGGTCCAGGTCGTAGATCGGGCCGATGAACACGTGCATGTGGAGTGCCTTGGCGAGTTCGGCGGCCAGGTCGCGCCACTGGCTGCGCGCCCCCCAGGCGACGTCCACCTCCTGGAGCCCGATGACGTCGGCGCGCAGCGACCGGATCGCCTCCACCTGCCGGTTCAGGTCGAACACCCCGTCCTCGCCCGCTCCGGCGTGGATGTTGTACGTCGCTACCCGCAGCCCGACCGGCTGCCCGCCGTGGCGCCGGGAGTCGCCGCCCGCCGAGGCGGACCCGGCGAACGCCGAGACGCCCAGGAGGGCCACCAGCACCGAGCAGAGCGCGGTCCGCGTGCGACGCAGCATGGTCCCATGAAATGAGCTCGCTTCCATGGCAGGGGATCATCGCGTTATGAGCCATCCAAAAACGGGATAAAGGACTGCGCCCGGGTGATCATTGAGCGAACTGCCGTCCGGCCCCGCGCACGCCCGCTCCCTCGGGGAGTTCAGTCTCCGAGCACCCAGTGGATCGCGGTCGCGTCGTCGGAGGTCTTGGGGCGGGGCCAGCGTTCGCCGGCCGGGTCGGCCGTCTCCGCCGCTCGGGTTCGCTGGATGAGGCCGGCCGGTCCTTCGGTGTCGAGGATGCGCAGGGTCGTGGTCCAGGTGTGGAGGGCGAACAGGTCGGTGAGGCGGGTGGCGCCGTCCGTCAGCGCCGATACCGAGGTCACTTCCTGGAGGGGGACGGTTCCGGTGACGGCTTCTCGGGCGGCGGCCGGGTCGGTGCCGGCCACCCAGAAGCCGCCTGGCCGGTTGCGCCAGGCGGCAAATTTCTCCGCCCGTGACAGTAGGGCGAACGCGTGCGGGGAGTTGCCGGTCGGTGGAGGGTTCTCGGGGTCGTCGATGCGTTTCCGTAGGAGTTCGAGGCGGTCGTCGGTGATGGCCAAGGGTTCGTCGTGGGGGCGGCCTAGGAGGAGGGTGGAGTCGGCCAGCGCCAGGTATTCGAGTCTGTCGCCGGTTGTTCTGGCGGCGGCGACCGTTGCCGAAGGGGAATGGGGATTGTCGACGTCGCATGTGTCGGCATGTGCCAGGACGATGCGTTCGATGCTGGCTTCGAGGGCTTCGGCCAGTGTCAGCGACGGGTCTGTGATGGCGCCGGCCAGGAGCCCGCCGAGGGTGCGGGCGTACCAGGCGACGGAGTGCGAGCAGCCCGACTCCAGGCCCTCGGGGGCGCTGGCGCCGTCGATGACGATCACCGCGCCGGGTAGTACGGCTGCGAAGTCCTCGTTCTCTCGGCCCGGGGTGCCTGGTTCGGTGCCGACCGCTACTCGCACGAGACGCCCCTTCGCGGGTCGTGTGTCTTCCTCGTCGGCCGGAGTCGTTCGCCATCCATGACCGAGCGTTCTACCAGCCTGAGCTCAGCGGGACCGCGGCCGGGTCCACCAGAGGGAGAGGGACAAGGCGGCGGTGATGAGGAGGGCGCCGACGCCGGCGAAGGCGGCGGCCAGGTCGACGCGGCGGTGGATGACGGTGAAGGCGGCGGGGAGGTCGTCGAAGGCGGACTGGAGCTGGTCGGCGTTCTCGGCGCGCTGGTAGGAGCCGCCGGTGGTGTCGGCGATCTGTTTGAGGGACTTCTCGTCGATGGTCCGGGGGTTGCGGCCTCCGTCGAAGCCGCCGGGGCGGCCGAAGCCCCCGCCGCCGAAACCGCCGAAGCCGCCGTCGAACTGCGAGCCGCCGCAGACCATCGGTGCCGGTGTGGTGGTGCCGAAGCCGATGGTGAAGACGCGGACGCGGCGCAGGGCCGCCTGCTGGGCTGCGGTCTGCGGGTCGACGCCCTGGGTGTTGGCGCCGTCGGTGAGCACGATGATCGCGGCGCTCGCGTATCCGCCGTCGCCGCCGTCGGCGGGGCGGCCGGGGTCGGCGCCGGTGGGAGGGATGGACGGGTCGGTCTGCGCGATGGCGTCGAGGGAGGCGAGCATGGCCTGCCCGATGGCGGTGCCCCGGGACGTGGTGAGGCCGTCGAGGGCGGTGAGCAGCGCCTCGGTGTCGTCGGTGGGGGGAACGAGCAGGCCCGCGGTGCCGGCGAAGGTGACGAGGCCGATGCGCGGTCCGCCCTTCTGCGACTCGATGAACTCCGCCGCCGCCTTCGTCGCGGCGGTGAGGCGGTTGGGGTCGACGTCCGTGGAGCACATGGAGCCGGAGATGTCGAGCGCGAGCAGGATCGTCGCCGAGGTCCTCGGCACCGGCACCGACGCCTGGGGGCGTGCGGCGCCGACCGCGAGGAGCGCGAGTCCCGCCACGAACAGCGCCGCGGGGATCCGCCGTGTCCAGCGGGTACGGCCGGGCAGGGCGACGCGTACGAGCGCGATCGAGGTGACCCGCACGGCGGCGCGCCGGCGTCGTCGCCGCGCCCACGCGCGGACGGCGAAGACCAGCGGGATGACGAGGACCGACAGCAGCGCCCACGGCCATGAGAACGACATTCAGATCACCCGTCCTGACCGGAGTACGGTGAGCGCCGCTCCCGCGGTGAGCAGCGCCAGGGCGAGTCCGGTGAACCCGCCGGCGAGGGGCAGCCGCTCGTCGGAGACGGTGAGCCGCAGGTCGATCGTCGAGGCGATCCGGTCGAGCTGCCCGGCGTCGGAGACCGGGTGGTAGGAGCCGCCGGTGGTCCGCGCGATCGAGGTGAGGGTCTCCTCGTCGAGCGAGGTCTGCAGGTGGTAGCCGTCGACGTTCACCGACGCCCCGCCGGTGGTGCCGACGCCGACGGTGTCGATGTGGACGCCGGCCTTTTGCGCCACGGCGGCGGCGCTCTCGGCGTTCTCGCCGAGGTCCTGGCC
>JAFACJ010000448.1 GCA_023425615.1 Actinomycetes bacterium | reverse complement strand
GTCTACGGCAGCGGCGGGTTCACGTCCTACTCGGACGCCGAACTGGCCGGGCAGCTCGGCGGCTGGGCCGAGGCGGGGATCCCGCGGGTGAAGATGAAGGTCGGCAGGGACCCGGGCCGCGACGAGCACCGCGTGGCGGTGGCCCGCGGCGCGATCGGCGATGCCACCGAGCTGTTCGTCGACGCCAACGGCGCCTACCGGCGCAAGGAGGCGCTGGAGTGGGCGCACCGGTTCGCCGGGGCCGGGGTGCGGTGGCTGGAGGAACCGGTCAGCTCCGAGGACCTGGAGGGATTGCGCCTGCTCCGCGACGCCGGACCCGGTGGGCTGGAGATCGCCGCCGGGGAGTACGGCTCGCGGCTGCCGGACTTCGCACGGCTGCTGGAGGTCGTCGACTGCCTCCAGGCCGACGTCACGCGCTGCGGCGGGATGACGGGCTTCCGGCTGGTCGGCGCGCTGTGCGAGGAGCGGGGCATCGACCTGTCGGCGCACTGCGCACCGCAGCTCAGCGCGCACGCGGCGGCGGCAGTCCGGCGCTTCCGGCACATCGAGTACTTCCACGACCACGTGCGGATCGAGCGCATGTTCTTCGACGGCGTCCTGGAACCCGTGGACGGCGCACTCGTCCCCGACCGGACGCGGCACGGCACGGGGCTGGAGTTCAAGCACGAGGACGCCGCCCCCTATCTGACGCCCTGAGCCGAGGACACGGCGAGAGGAGAGGACCATGGGAAAGGACTTCGCCGACCAGGTCGTGGTGGTGACGGGAGCCAGCGGCGGCATCGGCCGCGCCACCGCGCGGACGTTCGCCGCGCACGGCGCCCGTGTCGCGCTGCTGGCCCGAGGGGAGGTCGGTCTGGAGGCGGCGGCCCGCGAGGTCTTCGAGGCGGGGGGAAAGCCGCTGCCGCTGGTCGTCGACATGGCCGACTACGACCAGGTCGAACAGGCCGCGTCCCGGGTGGAGGAGGAACTCGGCCCGATCCGCGTATGGGTGAACGTCGCGTTCAGCTCGGTGTTCGCGGAGTTCACCGACATCCACCCCGCGGAGTTCCTGCGGGCCACGCAGGTGACGTACCTGGGGTTCGTGCACGGGACCAGGGCCGCGCTGGACCGGATGCTGCCACGGGACGAGGGCGTCATCGTGCAGACGGGCTCGGCGCTGGCCAAACGCGGCATCCCCCTGCAGGCGGTGTACTGCGCGGCCAAGCACGCCATCCAGGGGCTCTACGAGTCGCTGCGCTGCGAGCTGCTGCACCGGCGTTCCAACGTCCGGATGACGATGGTGCACATGCCGGCCGTCAACACCCCGCAGTTCGACTGGGTGCTGTCGCGGCTGCCCCACAAGGCCCAGCCCGTCCCGCCGATCTACCAGCCCGAGGTGGCGGCCGGGGCGCTGGTGTACGCGGCGGCGCATCCCCGCAGGCGCGAGTACTGGGTGGGCGGCAGCACCGTCGCCACGTTCCTGGCCAACCGGATGTTCCCCGGCCTGCTCGACCACTATCTGGCCCGGACCGGTTACCGCTCCCAGCAGACGGAGGACCTCCGCGACCCCGACCAGCCGGCCAACCTCTGGAAGCCCGCCGACGGCGGCGACGGGAAGGACTTCGGCGCGCACGGCAGGTTCGACTCGCGCGCCCACGGCAGGAGCCTGCAACTGTGGGCCTCCCAGCACCGTCTCGCCCTCTGCTCCGCCGGAGCCGCCGCCCTCGCGGCGGGAATGCTGATGAGATGCGCCTTTTCAAAGGGCGACCCCCCGAGCGAATGCTGACGCGCTCGACGATCCACAGGGTTCTGCGTGGGATCTGCGTTGCGGATGAAGAATGGGGGCATGGACGAGGGACGGGGACGGCCGGTGGTCGTGGTGATGGGGGTCACCGGGAGCGGGAAGACCACGGTGGGGCGGCTTCTCGCCGACCGGCTGGGTGTGGAGTACGCGGACGGCGACGCGTTTCACCCGCCGGAGAACGTCGCCAAGATGGCGTACGGGCTGCCGCTGGACGACGAGGACAGACGCCCGTGGCTGGAGGCCCTGGGGGAGTGGATCGGCGAGCGGTCGCGTGCCGGGCGCGGAGGCGTGGTGTCCTGCTCGGCGCTCAGACGCCGCTACCGCGACACGCTGCGGCAGGCCGACCCTCGGTTGTGGTTCGTGCACCTGGACGCCGACCGCGAGACCATCATCCACCGGGTCTCGACCCGCCACGGCCACTTCATGCCGGTGGCCCTGGTGGAATCCCAGTTCCGCGCCCTGGAACCCCTGCTCCCCGACGAGCCGGGCATCGTCGTCGACGCCTCCCTCCCCCTCACCGAGATCGTGGACACCGCGCTCTCCCTCCTGCACACCTGAGCACCGGGCACACCGCCCGCCACGCCGCCCGGCCGAAGGCGTCGGGTCGCGGTCACCTCGGCGCCAGGCGAAGGCGTCGGGTCGCGGTCACTTCGGTGCCCAGGTGAAGGCGGCGACCTTGTCGAGGGTGGTGGTCTCGCCCTTGCGGGTGATGGTCAGGGTGCCGGGTGGGGAGGTGCCGGTGAGGGTGGCGACCGCGCCGTCCGCGGCCACCTCGGCGGCGAGGGCGGTGCGGCCGGTGGGCGTCCAGGCGCCCGAGCGCAGGGTGAAGAGGTCGGGGCTGACGGGGACGTCCTGGGCGTTGGGGTTCGCGCAGCTCGCCGGGTTCTTCAGGAAGGCCCCGTTCAGGGCGCCCGACGCGTCGTACCAGGCGGCGCTGACGGTGACGTAGTCAGCGGGCATCCGGGGCGTGCTCACCTTGCCCGAGGCCAGGTCGGCGACCGCGACGAACTCGTGGTGATCGCAGTACCCGCCGCGTCCGGCCCCGGTGTAGACGAGGGCGCGTCCGTCGGGGGAGAGCCGCCCCGAGTGCGGCGCGACGTTCCCCCCGTCGTCGAAGATCTTGGTGGCGCGGCCGTCCCCGGCGATCCGGTAGAACGAGGCGGGGCCGCCGTAGGCGCTGGTGCCCACGCCGTAGGAGACGATCACCGCGTCCTTCGTCGCGGCCTGCAGGGTGGGGG
>JAFACJ010000445.1 GCA_023425615.1 Actinomycetes bacterium | reverse complement strand
GCCGAGGACCAGCCAGGTCCGCGTGGAGCTCCCGCGCTCCGGCGCCGGCGAGACCGGCGGGCTCGGCGCGTCCGCGGGCGCCGGTGCGGCCGGAGACTCGGGGGAGGGCGCGGGGTCGGCGGGGTCGCGGCCGACCAGCCGCATCATCAATTCGGGGGCGGTGGGGCGCTCCCCCGGCGTCTTGCTCAAGGCGGCGCGGATCAGCTCCGTGAGCACGCCCTCGCCCAGACCGCCCAGGTCCGGCTCCTCCTGCACCACCCGGCGCGCCACGTCCAGCGCCTGCCCCTCGCCGAAGGCCGGGCGCCCGGTGCCGGCGTAGGCCATGAGCAGCCCCCAGGCGAAGACGTCGGCGGCGGGCGTGGCGGTGCCGCCGACCAGCACCTCGGGCGCCATCCAGCCGGGAGTGCCGAGGACCGTGCCGGTCGTCGTCCACGAGGTGTTGGCGTCCAGCGCGCGGGCGATGCCGAAGTCGATGACGCGCGGCCCCGAGAGGGTCAGCACCACGTTCGACGGCTTGAGGTCGCGGTGCACCAGGCCCGCCTCGTGGATGGCGGCCAGCGCCGTGGCCACGCCCAGCGCCGTGCCGTGCAGGTCGGGTGCCGGCAGCGGCCCGCTCTCATGGACGCGCCGGGACAGGGAGACGCCGCCGATGTACTCGCTGACCATGTACGGCAGGCCGGACGGGTGCAGCGCGGGGTCCTCGCCGTGGCCGAGGATCTGCGCGGTGCAGAAGGAGGCGACGCGCCCGGCCAGGGCGACCTCGTCGGCGAAGCGGGCGCGGAACACCTTGTCCTCGGCCAGCCGGGGATGGATGGTCTTCACCGCCACCCGTCTCCCGCCGTCGTCCTCGGCGAGATAGACGGTGCCCATGCCGCCCGAGCCGATCCGGCCCAGCAGCGGCAGCCCGCCCACGTCCTTGGGGTCCTCCAGCGTCAGCGGACGTATGCCGCCCGGCAGCGTCTCCCGCACCTGCACCCGTTCCGTCTCCCGAGCTCCCGAGATCATGCCAGGTCAAGGGTGCACCATCTCTCCCCGCGGCGGTGTGCGTGCTACCGAATCGTCACCCCGATGTGGCCATCCGGTGCACAGCCCGGCAAGAGCCACGAATTGGAGCGTATGAAACAAACACGTCACCGGGATGTAGCCTCCCGTGCGATCTAGTTCTCTAGTCTTAAGACATCTCCGCTAGAGCGGGGTCGCGCAGAACCAGGACCGCGGCCGTCGTCGGCTCCTCCTCGCCGGACGCCGGCCGGGCCACGGAACGCGCGGCGGATCGGCGACCCCCGTGCAAGAGCCCCAGGGGTGGGGGGTGCTAGCACGCGGGTCCCGGCATTTCTCCCGACGAGGGCCCGGATCATCGCGGATCCGGGCCCTCGTCGGCGTTTTTCACTTCACATAGACCTGCCACCCGATCGGCACCAGCCGGAACATCTTCATGTCCGTGCCGAAGGGGAGCCTGGCGCAGCCGTGCGAGTCGGGGTGGAGCGGGACGTTGGGCGACCCGTGCAGCGCGTACCCGCGGTAGAAGTAGATCGGGTTGTAGAGGGTGCCGAGCCGCGCCACCCGCACGCCCTTGATCTTGCGGTAGACGCGGAAGTTGCCGCGCGGGGTGCGCGAGACGGCGCCGTCCTCATACCGGCCGCTGCCGGTCGAGGTGTGGCTGATGAGGGCGATCTGCCCCTTCTTGTAGACCACGATGAGCTGCCGCCCGATGAGGACCTCGACCCGGTTTGCCTCGCGCAGGCGCTTGGGCGTGACGGGACGCGGGGTCTCGGGGTCCTCCAGCGCCTTCCACGTCTTCTTGCCGACCGTGCCGGAGGCGGTCGGGCTCAGGCCGTTGACCTTCTGGAAGGCCCAGACCGCGGCCCGGGTCGTCCCGCCGAACCGACCGTCGGTCGCGCCCGGGTCGTAGTGCAGTTCCCTCAGCCGGAGCTGGAGCCGCTTGACGGCGGCTCCCTTGCTGCCCACCTTCAGCGTGGGCTCGTCCTTCGCACGGGCGGCGGCCGGCGGTGCCGCGGCCGAAGCCCCTTCCGCCAGCGGCACCACGACGAGCGAACCGGCGAGCAGGAGCGCCCCCAGCGCAACTTTCTTCACTTATTACCCCATAACACGTATTCAGCCGATGCGAGAAACAGCACCACACGACAGCGAAGAGTGTCAACCGCGGCACCTTTTCCGTGACCTACCCACTCTCCGTTACCGCCTGACATCTTGCTTTTGACCATGATTAAGCGACCATGGAGCCATGTTCGGCAACAACATCTACCAAGGCGACAATTCGGCCTTGGTAGGCGGATCGCCCCAGCAGGTGCACGAGAGACTCTGGATGGAGGGGCGGCAGAAGCGCTGGAAGACACGGCTGCGCAACGTCGTCATCATCGTCGCGCTGGCCTGGTGGTTCACCAACCCCGTCGTCACCATCGTCGCGCCCCTGGTCTACCTCGCCGCCGACCTCCTGCTGGAGGTCCACCAGCGCCTGACCGCGCGGGTGTGGCTGCGCGGCGAGAGCGGCGCGGAACGCACCGCGCGCCTCCTGCGGCTGCTGGAGTTCAAGGGCTATGCCGTGCTGCACCGGCGGATCATCCCCGGATACGGTGCTTTTCCTCACATCGTGGTCGGACCCGGGCGGGTCTGGCTGGTGGAGAACCAGGTGTACGCCCCCGACGACACCCTCTGGTCGGTGAAGGGCAGGCTGTTCGTCGGCAAGAGCTCGCACACCCATGTGATCGACAAGCTGGAGAAGCTCGCCCAGAGCGTCTCGGAGACGCTCTCCGGCGATCTCGGCATCCCGGTCAAGGCGTCCATCGTCGTCGCCGTGCACGGCGGCAGACCGGGCGACACCCGGATGACAGCGGGCGGCGTCGTCCTCATGCGGCCCTGGCGCGTCCCCTCCTGGATCCTGCGCAGATCCGGCGGGGCGTCCGGAGCAGTGGAGGTCCAGGAGCTCGCCGCCCACGTCCTGCGCCTGTTCGGGCCGAGCCTCCAGGGCCTGCGCGGCGAACTGGACTGACCGGCGCCGCGAGAGGGGACGGGGCCGCCCGGCCACGCCGGACGACCCCGTCGAAGCGGTACGGTCCTCAGCCCGCGGCGGCGTCCTTGGCCCGCGCCCGCAGCGCCCGCGCCACCCCGTCACGGCCCTCCGACAGCAGCCGCGCCAGCGCCGACGGCGGCTTCTCCGCCTCGATGTAGGCGTCGGTGCGGTCGATCGTCTCCTGGGAGATGTTGAGGAACGGGTAGGCGACCTCCGCGAACGTCTGCGACATGTCGCTGCTCCACTCCCGCCACACCCGGCCGACCTCGGCGAAGTACTCGTCGGTGTAGGGCTTCAGCAGCTCGGCCTGGTCGGGCTCCACGAACCCGCCGAGCGTGGCGCGGAAGACGGCGTTGGGC
>JAFACJ010000436.1 GCA_023425615.1 Actinomycetes bacterium | reverse complement strand
GTCCTCGCACTGTTCACCGAGCTCCAGACCCGGCACGGGTTCGCCTGCCTGTTCATCAGCCACGACCTGGCCGTGGTGGGCCAGGTCGCCGACCGGGTGGCGGTCATGCGGGCCGGCCATCTCGTCGAGATCGGCGCCGGCCGCCAGGTCCTGACCCGCCCCGCCACCCCCTACACCCGTGCCCTCCTGGACTCGGCGCCCGTCCCCGATCCCGAGGTCCAGCGCTCCCGCCGCACCCTGCGGGCGGTACCCGATCTGAAGGCGTCCGCCTGAGCCCGGTTTTACCTCCTTAGTGGGCAAAACGGATATTTCCCTGCGTCCGGTACGGGAACACCCCACCAGGTGGGACACCGCGAAGGGGACACCTGATGGCCGATACCGCAAACGACGTGGGCAGGGCCGACGCGCTCGTGCTGTTCGGGATCACCGGGGACCTCGCGCAGAAGATGGTCCTGCCCGCGCTCTACGGGCTGGTCAGCCAGGGCTTCGGGCTGTGCCGCATCGTCGGGACGACACGCGGTGAATGGTCGCTGGAACGGCTGCGCGACCATGTCCGCGCCGCGGTGAGCGCGCACAGGCACGTCGACGAGGTCACCCTCGCCGAGCTCCTCGGACTGCTGCGCGTCGTCCAGGTCGACTACGACGACCCCGCCAGCTTCCGGAACATCGCGCGGGAGACCGAAGGCTGCCACACGCTGGTGCACTACCTGGCGATCCCGCCGGTCTCGTATGCCGGCGCGGCACGGTCCCTGGCCGAAGCGGGTCTGAACGAAGGCGCACGTCTCGTCGTGGAGAAGCCCTTCGGACACGACCTGGCCTCCGCACGCGCCCTGGAAGCCGAGCTGACCCGCTACTTCCCCGAGGAGTCACTGCGCCGCGTCGACCACTACCTCGGCAAGGAGTCCATCGAGAACCTCCTCACCTTCCGCGCGGCCAACACCCTGATCGACGTCATCCTGCACCGCCACCACGTCCGCAGCGTCCAGCTCACCGCGGCCGAGGACTTCGACGTCGCCGACCGCGGCGGCTTCTACGACGACACCGGCTGCCTGCGCGACGTCGTGCAGAACCACCTTCTGCAGACACTGGCCTACTTCGCCATGGAGACACCGCGCACCGGGTCGGCCTCGGACGTGCTCGCCGAACGCACCCGCGTCCTGAAAGCCGTGCGTACCGTCCTTCCCGAGGACTACGTGCGCGGCCAGTACGACGGCTACCAGGACACCAAAGGCGTCGCCCCCGGCTCCACCACCGAGACCTACGCCGCGCTGCGCCTGTACGTCGACACCGACCGCTGGTCAGGCGTGCCCTTCGCCATCAGGGCGGGCAAGAACCTTCCCGTCACCGCCACCGAGATAGCCGTCGAACTGAACCGCCCCATACCCGGCTACCACCACACCGCCTGCGCCCAGACGGCCGCCCCCGACCTGCTGTGCCTCCGCATAGAACCGGAGGCCGACGTCGTGTTCCACCTTCTGGCGCGGCACGGTGAGAACGAGACCGTGGTCGACGAACTCGCCACGACGCTCGACTTCCCCCACCTGACGGGCGAGAACCCCCGTGCCTACGAACGCGTCATCGCCGGCGCCATCACCGGCGACCACAGCCGCTTCCCCGGCATGGACGCGGTGGAGGAATGCTGGCGCATCGTCGGCGACCTCCTGGACCCCGCCGACAAGCCCATCGCCTACCAGCCCGGCACCTGGGGTCCCGCCGAGGCCGCACGCCTCGTCCCCGACGGCCGCTGGCACACCCCGAAAGCCCGCACGGAATAGCGGATCGGCTTCGACGCTCGCCGCGGTTTCTGCGGTAGAGAGGATCGATGACGAACCCTGTGGTGCGAGAACTGGCGTCGCGGCTCGGTCCCGAGGAACTGCCCGCTTACGCGTACGACCTGGCGGGCCTGCGCGAGCACGTCGCGGGGATCCGCGCCGAGCTGGACGGCGGGGGAGGCCCCGAGATCCTCTACGCGGCCAAGGCCAACCCCGATGAGCCGGTCCTGCGGGCCGTGGCGCCCTACGTGCACGGGATCGAGGTCGCCTCCGGCGGGGAGCTCCGGCATGTACGGACCGCGCTGCCCGAGGCGCGGATCGCCTTCGGCGGGCCCGGTAAGACCGACGCCGAACTGAGGCTCGCCCTCGACCTGGGTGTCGAGCGGATCCACGTGGAGAGCCCGTATGAGCTGCGGCGCCTGGCGGACCTCGCCGATCCCGGGCGGGGGGCCGACGTCCTGCTACGGCTGAACCTGCCCGGCGGACGCGAAGGGGCGGCGCTGGCCATGTCGGGGCCGTTCGGCATGGATCCGGTGCTCATCAACGACTGCCTGCCGATCCTGGCCGACCACCCCCACCTCCGGTTGCGCGGCGTCCACGCCCATCCGGCGTCGGGGCTGGAGGCCGAGGCGATGGTCGAGCAGACCGCCCAGATCCTCGCCTGGGCGCGGCCCTGGCTGGCCGCGGCGGGGGTGGACCGGCCCGAGTACAACGTGGGCGGCGGGATGGCCGTCGACTACTCCGACCACGGGCGCCTGTTCGACTGGGCCGCCTACACCAAGGGCGTCTCCCAGCTTCCCGCCCCGGGGGAGACACTGCGGATCGAACCGGGGCGCGCCATCACCGTCTACCACGGCTGGTACCTCACCGACGTCCTGGACGTGAAGACCGCGCATGGGCTGACCTACGCCATCCTCCGCGGCGGAACCCACCACTTCCGTACACCCGTCACCAAGGGGCACGACCAGCCCTTCACCGTCATCGGCGCGCACGGTCGGGGCCCGGCGGCCGAGGGGCTGCCGGTCACCCTGGTCGGCCAGCTCTGCACGCCGAAGGACGTCTTCGCCCGTGACCGGCGCGTCGACCGGATCGCCGTCGGCGACCGCGTGGTCTTCGCCATGGCCGGCGCCTACGCCTGGAACATCTCCCACCACGGCTTCCTCATGCACCCCGAACCGGGCTTCCACTACCTGGGCTGAGGCACCGGGCCGCGTGACCGCTCGGGGACGAGGAGGTCCAGATCGGAGCGGGTGACACGGGCCGACTCGGCGATCGCGTCGCGGTCGTGCCCGTCCGCGTTCATGATCTCGACGGCGCGGGTGAGCATGGTGGGCCGTTCCAGAGGGCGGTCCGGGCCCGGCTCCCTGCGCCGCCAGCCCTTGGCGCTCATCGCGCTCATGGCGTTGCGGTAGGTGACCTCCTTCATGACGCCGAGGGTCCGCGCCCGGTAGAGCAGGGCGGCGATGCTGACGTTCCACTCGGCCTTGAGGGAGGCGAGGCGCGTCCAGTCGGCGGTGGCGGGAAGGAGCGGCGCGATGTCGCCGGCGGGCAGGAGGAACTCCGCGGCGAAGCGGTTGGCCTGATCCTCGACGATCTTGCTGCCGGGTTCGGCGTCGGCGTGCATGACGAGATGGCCGAGTTCGTGCGCGCCGTCGAAGCGGTTGCGCCAGTAGTCGCCCTTGGCGGGGTTGAACAGCACGAG
>JAFACJ010000428.1 GCA_023425615.1 Actinomycetes bacterium | reverse complement strand
GACCACGAGTCTGGCGGAGGCTCAGGGCGTCTCGTCCACGGTGTAGCCGGCGACGGTGGCGGTGGTGCAGGGCTTGCCGGAGGGCCCGTAGGAGACGACCTCGACGAGGCGGAAGGTACGGCCGCCGTGGACGACACGGGCGACGAAGCCGATGTCTCCGGTGATCTCCAACTGGCGCAGGTAGGCGATGCGGACGGAGGAGAGGAGCATTCCGGCGGGGAACCAGTGGGAGGCGACGAACTGCGACGCGCACAGTGCGATGCCTCCGTGCAGGACGCCGCTGGCGTTGGTGAGGAGGGGGTCGCCCGGCACCCGCAGTGTCGCGCTCCGGTCGTCGGCAGTGAAGGACGCGCCCAGCAGCTCCGGCAGGGAGGTGCGTTCGGGCTCCTCCGGGAACAGGGGTTCCGGCGGCGGGTCGGTCTCGGAGGTGTGGAAGACCTCGGGGACGCCGGGGACGTAGCGGCTGCGCAGTGTCATCACGGCGAGGGTCCGCGCCGTGTCGTCTTGGATCGTTCCCGTGGCCAGTGCGCCGAGGGAGTGCGAGGACACGACCTCACCACGGCTGGTGATCCTTCGTCCGTCGCAGGGCGGGGGAGCGACGTAGTCGACCGAGAGCTCCGTCGTGACCGCCCAGAGCGTCTCGGGGCGGAGGGCGGCCGCGGCTATGCCGAGGGTGTCGTCGATGAGGACGCCCAGCGCGGCGCCGCTCGGCGCCCCGTCGGGTCCGTGCATCCAGGGTCCCGAGGCCATCGATCCGTGCCGGGCGCCGTCCGGGCCCGCCGTCACCTTGCCGCCGAACAGGTACTCGGGTCCTCCGACGATCCTTGCGGGCGGCGTTGCCACCTCGTGTTGCGCGGTCAAGCGACTTCCTCCTGTGCCGGTCCCCACCCCGAAACGACCTTAGCGACACTTCCGCGCCCGCACGGAGGCCGGGACCCCGCAGCGGGGTCAGCCTGGGGTGACGCGCCGCCAGCGCGCCTCGCAGCCGGAGTAGGCGCCGAAGACGACGAGGCCGAGGGCGACGGCCGCCAGGAGCCAGGGCCCGGCCGGGGCGTGCGCCAGTTCGCGGAGGGTGCCGTCGATGCCCCTGGCCTTGCCGGGGTCGAACGTGGCGCCCGCGTAGACGAGGAAGACGCCGGCGCCCGCGTAGACGGCGGAGCGCGCCGTGTAGCCGATCATGCCGAGCTTCTCGACGATCCCGCGGGCCCGTCCGCCGACGTTCAGCTTCTCCATGAACTTCCGGTCCGACAGCGCCTGCCAGGCCATCCAGAGGGCGCCGCCGGTGAAGGCGAGGCCGGCCAGCAGGACCAGCCAGCGTCCGCCGGGCAGATCGTGCATGGCGCGGCCGGTGAGGTCCTTGGACTCGGCGTCGGTGGACTTCTGGTCGCGGGCTCCGATGGTGAACAGCAGCGTCGTGGTGAAGAGGACGGCGTAGAACACCGCGCGGGCCAGCGCCGAGAGCCGCTTGGACGCCTTGCTCCCGTCGGGTCCCGCCTGGCCGAACGCCGCCTCCGCCAGCCGCCACAGGGTCAGCCCTGCCAGTCCGGCGACCAGCACCCACAGCAGGATCTCGCCGCCCGGTTCGCCCGCGAGGGTCTGGACGGCGCCGGAGTTGTCAGCCTCCTTCTCGCCCGTGCCGAAGGCGATGCGCAGGGCCAGCAGCCCCGTCAGCGCGTAGAGCAGGCCCCTGACGGCCAGCCCCAGGCGTGCCAGCGACCCCATCGCCGTGCTCTGCGACGCTTTCCTTGCCTGCCTCTCCGGAGTGCTCACCATGCGCCCATCCGTGCCCGCGGGCAAAAAATGGCAAACATTGCAAACAGTGCTAAAGGGCCTGTTTCAGTGATGAATCTCCTGGTCATCGGCGGCGAGGGTGAAATGCGCCTCACCGGGCCCGTGACACCACGGCTCAGCGCGGGAGCAGGGTGCCCAGGTCGGCGGCGAGGCCGCCGAGCAGGTCGAGACCGCGCCGCTCCCAGTCCGCGCCGTAGACGGCGGCCGCCCGGATCTCCAGGGCGGCGGCGAACGAGGCGGCGGTGGGCGGACGGTCCTGCGGCGCCTTGGCGAGGCCCGCGACGAGCAGCTCGTGGAGCTCGTCGGGGAGCAGCGCCTCGGGCGGCACGGCGGAAGGGGAACCACCGGTGAGGCACGCGGCGAACACGCAGGTGGCCGCGTAGACGTCGCTCGCGGGCACGGCCGGCTCACCCGGCCACTGCTCGGGCGCCAGATAGGCGGGCGACCCCGAGTGCTCTCCGGCGAGGACGGCGACGCCGAAACCGATGATCTTGCTACGTCCGTCCTTGCGCACCACGACGCTCTCGGGCTGGTGGCCGCGGTGGACGACGCCCCGCGAGTGCGCCTCCTGGAGACCGAGCAGCGAGCCCTTGAACACCGTGAGCGCAGCCTCGGGCGCGAGACCGCCGCTCCGGTCCAGGATGTCCTCCAGAGAGACGCCGTCGACGGCCTCCATGAGGATCGCCGACACCGGGCCCTCGTCCAGATGCCCGTACCAGCGCGCCACATACGGGCTGAACACCTGCTGCAGCAGCGCCGACTCGGCCGCGAACCGGTGCCGTGCCGCCGGATCCGCCGAGGTCAGATACTTGATCACATAGTCCTTGGCGGAGCGGTGATGCCGGACCAGGACAGCCCGCCCCCGCGAACCGCCGCCGAGTTCCCGCACCTCGGTGTATCCGGGGACCCGCCAGCCGTCGGTCAATCCCATAAGGGGCAGATTACTGAGCCCGCGGAGCCCGAACGCCACGACCTGGAAACAACACCGGCAGGTCCGGCCGCGACCGCCTCGGTAGACTCGATGGCCCAGATCATGGAAGCGGCCGCCCGCCGCACCCTCCTCCCGGACAAAAGGACGGCGCTTGGCCATCGTCTTCGTTCTCGTCGCCCTCACCGTCCTCACCCTGTTCGGCGCGCTCCACCGGTACCTCTGGCGCCGCCTCGTCCGCGACACGACGGAGCGGGGCTCGGTGGCACGCCGGGCGGGCGGCGCCGTGCTCGTGGCGGGACCGCTGCTCGCGGTCGCCACCCTCGTCGGCTCGAACACCGGGCTGCCGTTCCCCCTCGTCAGGATCCTGGCCTGGCCCGGCTACCTGTGGCTGGCGCTCTTCTTGTACCTGCTGCTGACCCTGGCCGTCGCCGAGCTCATCCGCCCGATCCTGCACCGATGGCCCGCCCGCAGGGCCGTCGCCCCGGAACCGGCGCCCGAGACCTTGGTCCCCGCCCTCGCCGAGTCGGCACCCGCCGACCTCGCCTCGGCCGGTTCGGCCGCCGGGGCCGCACCGGCCGAACC
>JAFACJ010000401.1 GCA_023425615.1 Actinomycetes bacterium | reverse complement strand
CCGTCGCCCTTCTCCTCACCACCACCGACCTCACCGCGGCCCTCCCCCACCGCCTGCCCTGAACACCGCGACCTGCCGGAACGGTCCTGGCCGCGCCGCCCGAGTGTCGTGCCTCACCCGGGGAATGACGACCGGCATCATCGGTCTTCTCAATCGGGGGATGGAGGAGAAGATGACCGCATCGATGAGAGCCGTGAGCCAGGACGCCTTCGGCGGGCCCGAGGTACTGCGCGTGGTCGAGGCGCCGAAGCCCGAACCGCTGCCGACGGAGGTGCTGGTGCGCGTCCGTGCGGCGGGCGTCAACCCCGTCGACTGGAAGTCACGGGCCGGCGCGGGCATGGCGGAGGTGCTGGGCGAGCCGCCGTTCGTGCTCGGCTGGGACGTCTCCGGCGTCGTCGAGAAGGTCGGCTTCGGCGTGTACACCCTGGAGGTCGGGGACGAGGTGTACGGGATGCCGTGGTTCCCCCGGCAGGCCGGCGCCTACGCCGAGTACGTCACCGCGCCCTCGCGGCAGTTCGCCCGCAAGCCGCGGAGCCTCGACCACGTCCATGCCGCCGGGGTGCCGCTGGCCGCGCTCACCGCGTGGCAGAGCCTCATCGACGCGGCCGGTGTCGAGTCAGGGCAGCGGGTGCTCATCCACGGTGCCGCCGGGGGCGTCGGGCACTTCGCGGTACAGATCGCCAGGCATCTGGGCGCCCATGTCATCGGCACCGCGCGCGAGTCCAAGCACGAGTGGCTGCGCGCTCTCGGCGCCGCCGAACTCATCGACTACACCGCCGTCCGGTTCGAGGACGTGCTGAAGGACGTCGACACCGTCATCGACCTCATCGGCGACGAGCACGACAAGACCAGCACCCGCTCCCTGCGGGTCCTGCGGCCCGGGGGGCTGCTCATCGCCGTCCCGTCCGGGGCGTCGCCCCGGCTCGGCGCGCGGGCGGCGGAGCTGGGCGTGCGGGCGCACGGCTTCCTGGTCGAGCCAGACGGCCACGCCCTGAAGAAGATCGCCTCGCTCATCGACGAGGGCGCCGTCCGGGTGGAGGTCGAGGACGTCCTGCCCCTCGACCAGGCGGCCGAGGCGCACCGGCGCGGCGAGCAGGGCCGCACCCGGGGGAAGCTCGTCCTGCGGGTGGACTGACCCGGCGGTGCCCGCCGACCGGTGGGCTCCGTTCTCACGCGGTGAAGACGCGCGCGAACGCCCGGTACTGCGGGGTGGTGCCGGCGGGGTCCCAGACGGCCATGACGACCTGGGCGAAGCGTCCCGTGAAGGGGCCGGACAGCAGGTCCGACCAGGTCGCCGCGACCTCGGCCGGGTCGTTGCCGAAGACACCGCACCCCCACGCTCCCAGCACGAGACGCTCGTATCCCTCGGCCGCGGCCAGGGCGAGGACCTTCCACGCCCTGCGCCGCAGCACACCGGAGACGTCGGTGCCCGGGGGGAGCGCACCGCGGTTGGGCGCCGGGGAGGTGATGAACGAGACACGGTACGGCTCGTCCAGCAGGGCCCCGGACTCGTCGCGGAAGACGGGGACGGCGGGCGAGTAGATCATCCGGTCGGAGTAGCGCAGGTCTCCGGACGCGCGGTGCAGGTCGTAGAAGTCGGTCTGGAAGCGGCGCAGCGTCGGGTAGAGGCCCGACGCCCGCGCCAGCGCCTCCTCCTGGGCGTGGGCTCCACGCAGGAAACCGCCGCCGGGGTTCTTCGCGGACGCGAAGTTCAGCGCCGCGACGCCGGGCCCGATCCGCCGCGCCGCCTCCAGCGTCGTCTCCCTGGTCAGCTCGACGCGCGTGCCGTGCCGTGCGGGCCCCGGCTCGGCGAACCCGTCCGGCGGCACGAGCCGCGCGCCCTTCACCGCCGCCGCCACGTCCTCGCCGATCCGCACGGTCCGCTCGCCCCTGCGGTAGAAGCCGGCGTCGAGGATCGCGACCGTCTCCTCGGCGATCGCCCTTCGATTTATTCTCATGTCGAGAACATCTCATCCCCGACGCGGGGCGGCAACCGTTTTTCCGCGCGGGCTCAGACGGGCTGGAGTTCGGCGTCACGGCCGCGCAGATGGATCCGCGTCACCTCCGCGACCCGGCGGCCGAGCGCCTCGGCGGTGCGCAGGTCGCTCGCGCTGGGCGCGACCTCGGGGGAGACGTCGTTGTCGGACTGGGCCATGGCGCCCAGCCAGCTCCCCAGCCGGTTGAGGTCCTCGGCGCTGCCGGCCGAGGTGTTCCAGCCCCCGTAGGCGGCGAGACCGACCCAGATCATGCCGTGCTGGGCGGCGAACAGGGCGAGGTCGACCAGGGTGTGGAGCTTGTCGCCCGACATGTTGCCGCTGTTGGTGAAACCCGCGCCGATCTTGTTCTTCCAGCCGAGGCCGTCGCCCCAGACCTTGCTGGTGTCCTCCACGAACCCGCGGAAGACGGCGCTGCTGCCGCCCATGTAGGTGGGGGTGCCGAAGATGATCGCGTCCGACTCCGCGAGCGCCTCCCACAGATCCTCGGGCGGCTCCCCCAGTGACAGCAGACGGACCGAGGCGCCCTCCACCCGGGCGGCGCCGGCGGCGACGGACTCCGCCTGCCGGCCGGTGTGGCCGTAACCGCTGTGGTAGACGACCGCGACCTTGAACTCCATGACCCTGCCTCCTCCGTGATGGATTTCGAGAAAGCTTTTCGAAAAGCTTTCTCGAAAGGAATCTACCCGGGAGACCGGCTCCGGGCAAGGGCACGGGTTCTGGGCAAGGGCACGGGCTCTGGGCAAGGGCACGGGCGTGCCCGCCGCTGGCAGCACCCCCTGAGCGGCGGCTACCTTGTCAGATGAGGAAGACCCAGGAGGCGCACCCGGTGGAACCCGACCACGTCGACGACATCATCACGGCCTGGCGCGCCGAGCTGCCGGAGATCGCCGGACTCCCGCTGGAGCTGGCCAAGCGGACAGCGCTCCTCAACGCCGCCTTCGACACCCTCACCGTCCAGGAACTCGACCGCCTCGGCCTCACCCAGGCCGACTACGGCGTCCTCGCCACCCTGCGCCGCCTGGGCGAGCCCTACCGGCTCAAGCCCACCGACCTCACCCACGCCCTGCTGCTGTCCTCCGGCGGCACCAGCAACATCGTCAAACGCCTCACCGACGCCGGATACGTCGTCCGCGAGGCCGACGACCAGGACGGCCGCAGCGCCTGGGTCCGCCTCACCCCCGAAGGCGTCCGCGTCGCCGAGGAGGCGGTCCGCGCCACCACCGAGGCCCACGCCCGCCTGGTGGCACGCCTCCCCGGCCGGACCGCGGCGCTCCTCAGCGAACTCCTGCGCACCAGCCTCGCCGCCATCGAGGACGGCGTCCTCCTCCGGCGCTGATCCCGCCACCCGACCGGCACGGGACCTTCCACGCGAACCGGTTGACGTGGAAGCCCGGGGAAGGCGAGAGTGACGGGCGTGAAGGAACTCGTGGAGTTTCCGCTGGAGGACGGGACCGGTTCGGTCTACGTGGAAGTCGAGGCGGCGGGACCGTCCGACACCTACACACGGGTGTCCTCGGCGCCCGGCGAACTGGCCGGCCGCGCCGCCGAGACCTTCCAGCAGGCACTGGAGCCCCTCAGACCCGCCGTCGGCGCGGTACTCGACAA
>JAFACJ010000837.1 GCA_023425615.1 Actinomycetes bacterium | reverse complement strand
GCCGACCGCGGGGGCCCCGGCGGCGCGCGCGGAGGAGGCGATCTCCGCGGCGGTCTCGGGGGCGCGGTAGCCGAATTCCAGCACCTCGTCGGGCCGCGGCGCCGACCCGACGGGTGCGTCCACGAGGGCGGAGCGGGACGGGCCGAGCTCCGCGCAGCCGACCCGGGTGCGCACGCCGGCCTTCCGTACCTCCTCCAGCAGCGGCTCGGACGGCAGGCCCCGGCGTTCCAGGGCCGCGGCCAGGCCGGTGTCGGCGAGGGAGATCCGGTCGGGCAGCGGGTCGGCGAGCCTGCCCCAGGCCCGCGAGTGAAACAGCAGCGGGCCGGTCAGGCGCGGGGTGTCGGCGGCCAGCACCTCGCCGACGAAGATGGTGTGGTCGCCGCCGGGATAGGCGTGCACGACACGGCAGTCCAGCCAGCCCAGCGCGTTGGCCAGGACGGGGGAGCCGGTCTGGGGGGTCAGCCACTCCTGGCCGGCGAACCGCTCGGCCGGAGGCGTCGGGCCGGCGAAGCGCCCGCCCAGCTCCGCCTGGTCGCGGCCGAGGATGCTGATGCCGAATCTGCCGCTGTCGGAGATGAGCCGGTGGCTGTGCAGCCTGGTGTCGAGGCAGACCAGCACCAGCGGCGGATCGAGGCTGACGCTGGAGAACGAGCTGGCCGTCATGCCGTGCCAGGCGCCGTCGCCGGCGACCGTGGTGACCAGGACGACCCCGGTGGGCCACTGGCCGAGCACGGATTTGAAGGTCTCGGCGTCGACCGCCACCTGAGCCCCCCTCGTCGCCCGGGCCTTCGCCCGGGTCGTATCACGGACTGTTTCGCATATGGAAACGCTGTCCCGCAGAAGGTAACAACGCTCCGGAGTGGGTGTCAATGTGTTTCCCGGGATGTTTCCCGTAGAGAAACATGGTGGCGTACACTGCCCCTGTCGGAGGAGCCCACCACGAGAGGCGAGAACGTGCCGAGGACAGCGTCGAGCCGCGCCGAGGAGAACGCCGAGGGACAGAGCAGGTCGATCGCCGCGGTGGAGCGGGCGATGGACGTGCTGCTGCTGTTCGGGCGCAGTACGAGGCCCGACCTGGGGGTGACCGAGATCGCCACCGAGCTGGGCCTGACCAAGGCTGCGGTGCACCGGATCCTCACCGCGCTGCGCAGCAAGGACCTCATCAGCGTCGACCCGGTGACCCGCCGCTACGCCCTGGGCCACGCGGCGATCTCGCTGGGCCGCGCCTACATGGCGCGGATGGACCTGCGCGCCATGGTCGGCCCCGAGCTGCGGCTGCTGTCGCGCCAGACGGGCGAGACCGCCACCCTTTCGGTGCGGCGCGGCGACACCCGGATGTACGTCGACCAGGCGGTGCCCAACCAGGAGCTGCGGATGGAGGTCAGCCTCGGCATCCCCTACCCGCTGCACGCGGGCAGCTCCTCCAAGGCGTTCCTCGCCTTCCTCGACGAGCCCGAGGTCGAGGGCTATCTGGCACGGCATCCGCTGAGCCCGCTCACCGACAAGACCATCGTGGACGAGGAGGCGCTCCGCGCCGAGCTGGCGCTGATCCGCAAGCGCGGGTACGCGGTCTCGCTCGGCGAGCGGCAGGAGGGCGCCGCCTCCATCGCCGCCCCCGTCTTCGACCACGACGGGCGGATCCTTGCCGTGCTGAGCGTCTCCGGCCCGCTGAGCCGGTTCAAACCGCACATGAAGGAGTACGCGCCGCTGCTGCTGGCGGCCGCGGCGCGCGTCTCGGGCCAGCTCGGCCACCAGTAGCCCCTACAGGTTCGCGCCGGGCTTCAGGACGCCCAGCGCCGCGGCGATCAGCACGCTGCCCCAGATGCCGAGGACGTAGGGCACGCACCCGTCGACCGAGCGCTTGATGGCGCTCTCGGTCCCCGAGGTGCTGCCCTGCGTCATCAGGGCGCCCCAGGCGGGCCCGAACGGCCGCAGCTTGAGCCGGATGCCGAGGCCGCAGGCGATCGCCAGCGAGTAGAAGAAGATCTTCCCGGCCAGCCATCTGGGGTTGGTGGTGACGCCGAACGGCTCGGCTGCCAGGAAGGCGTAGCCGGCCATGCCGAGCAGCCCGGCGATCAGGGCGATGCGGACCGTCCAGTCGGCGCGCCGCACCCACGGGTACTTGCCGTGCGTGCGGTGGTCGACGATGGTGGCGGCCAGCCAGGCGAGGGCGAAGACCCAGGTCAAGGCCACCAGCGGCCAGGTGAACAGCTCGTGCCCGGCCAGCCGTGCGCCGTGCGGGTCCATCGCCATCAGGGTGACGCCGCTGGGCAGGAACAGCACGAGGCAGATCTTCGGGCCGAGGTCGAGACCGCTCATGACGGCGAGCGCGGTGGACCGCGCGGCCGGGGCGAGGTCCGGCCTGATGACGAAGCGGCTGGAGTAGTACACCCCGAGGTCGCCGCCCAGCCAGAAGACGAACAGCACGAGGTGGAGCAGGATCCACCAGCCGTACGGATGCGCTCCCATGGGTCTCACTTCTTCCGTCGCGCTCAGATTATGGAAACGACGTTACCCTGTGGGGAACGCTGGGCGGAAGTCGGCGGGTGTGATCCGGGCCGGCTCAGGTGGCGGCGCGCGGCTCGCCCCGGACCAGTTCGGCGAAGATGATGAGCCGGTAGGCGGCGGAGAACTTCGGGTGGCAGGTGGTGAGCGTCAGCCGCGCCTTCGTCGGCCTGGCGCCGGGCTTGCCGGGGACGGGCGCGGTCACCGAGACGTCCGAGGGCAGCACGACCTTGCTCGCCGTCATCCGGTAGACGTACGTGGCCGTGGCGGTGTCGATGAGGATCTGGTCGCCGGAGACCAGTTCGTCCAGCCGGTTGAACGGACCGCCGTAGGTGGTGCGGTGCCCGCTGAAGACGGTGTTGCCGACCTGTCCCGGCAGCGCGGTGCCCGGGTAGTGCCCCGGGCCCTTGGCGAGGTCGGCGTTGGTGACGCCCTCGACCGCGGCGTAGCGCCAGCCGGAGCCGAAGCGCGGGATCCGGATCACCGCGAACGCCTTGCCCCGCTGGGCCGCGACGGTCTGGGGGACGACGCGCGCCTTGCCCGGCGTGACGTCCGCGGAGACGGTCGTCTGCTTGCGCCACAGCTCGTCCAGCTCGTCATGGAGCCCGGCCTGGGCGCGGCGGGTGTAGTCGCCGGTGCCCCACATCATGTGGGTGACCAGCAGGGCGATGAGGACGCCGGCGGTGATGAGGAGCTCGGCGGCAAGGCGGACGGCGTTGCGCATGCCCACGGACGGTATCCCGAGTTCTGCAGGGAAGGGAAACAAAGATCCCATAAATGAAACGTTTGCGTTTCACGGTAGTCCACGTACTTGACAGTGATCTGTCCGGAGCGGTTCGCTAGGCCCAGTTGTGAAACCGCGTTTCCCTGAGTGAAACAACCGGAGTTCATCCCGTGATGAAGAGACAGGCCGCCCTGAAGGGCCTCGTGGCCGTGACCACCACGGTGGCCGCCACGGCGGTCGCCGGGGAGCCGGCATGGGCGGGATCGGGCACCGTGACCTACGACTGCAAGATCTTCGCCAGCCACTTCACCTACGCCGCCAAGGTGCGGATGCGTGGCCCGTCCTCGCCGGGCGGGGTCGGCGACACCGCCCGGATCGAGGCGGACTTCTCCGAC
The DNA here is from genome assembly GCA_023425615.1 of Actinomycetes bacterium. GTDB lineage: Bacteria > Actinomycetota > Actinomycetes > Streptosporangiales > Streptosporangiaceae > Actinocorallia. The sequence goes on along the minus strand of JAFACJ010000837.1, from coordinate 1,068 downwards.
CTGCCGGGTGTGGCCCCGCTCACGGTCGACTCCTGGCGGGTCACCGCCGAGCTCGTCGTGTCCGGGGCACAATCGGGAACCTATGACCTGACGGGGCCCGAGCGGAAGGGCCCGGTGAAGGAGAAGAAGCCGCTGGCCGTCGGCGAGCTCACCGCCCGGATCCCGCTGGCGGCGGGAGGGACGCTCAAGTTCACCCTCGGCTCCCTGACCGTCACCGGCACGTCGTTCGGCATCTCGGTGCCGATCACCTGCACGCCCAAGGGCAAGACGCCCGAACTGCTGTCCTTGAAGGTGCGCGGGGAGAGCTCCCCGACCACCCTGCTGGCCGACCCCGCCACCGTCACGCCCGGCACCGAGATCAAGCTGTCGGGTTCCGGCTGGGGCGGGGGAGCGGTGAAGCTGGCGCTCTGCGACGAGCAGGGCGCCGGCTGCGAGGCGGGCGGGCTCACCGGAGTCTCGGTCTCGGTGGACGGCGGCAGGCTGACCGGCACCGCGAAGGTGAAGGACGGCACGGCGCCCGGCACCTACAAGATCAAGGCGAGCCAGGGGGAGACCGCGGAACTGGTGGCCATCGCCGTCCAGGACCCCGCGCAGGAGACCCCGCCCGACCCGTGCGCCGGGCACGAGCCCGACAAGTGCGGTAACCAGGACGTGAAGGTGACCGTCACCGGCGGTCCGCTCACCCTCGCCCAGGACGCCGGCTCCGTCGTCCTGGAACCCGTCACCCTGGACGGGACGGCGAAGACCACCACCGGAACGCTCAACCGGGTGACCGTCAGCGACGCGCGCGGCTCGTCCGTCGGCTGGTCGCTGATCGCCACCCTCGGTGACTTCAAGGGCCAGGCCGGCGCGTCCATCGCCGCCGGCAACCTCTCCTGGACCCCGCGGTGCACCGCGCGGGCCGGCGCGACACCCGTCGTCACCAGCTCGCCGGGACCGCTCGGCGAGGCGGGCGCGCTGCTGTGCTCGACGGCCGACAGCACCGCGGGTCCGGTCGGAGGCACCTACGACGCCGACGCGGCGCTGTCGCTGACCGTGCCGCCCGCCACCGCCGCGGGGGAGTACGAC
>JAFACJ010000347.1 GCA_023425615.1 Actinomycetes bacterium | reverse complement strand
GCTGTGGCGGGGTTCCCGGCTGGCGCTGGTGCATATCGGTGATACCCGGGCGTACCTCCTGCGCGACGGGGAACTGTTCCAGATCACCCACTGTCGAGGGGAAAGGCGTGATGGTGGAGAAGGTATCGGTAAGGCGCGCGGGTCCGGTCGATGAGGAGGCGGTTCTCGGACTGGCGGACGCGGCCATGGTCTGGCTGGTGGAACGCGGCCGGACCGGGCAGTGGGGGTCGAAGCCCTGGTCGGATGATCCCGCCAGAGTGGAGGCGGTGCGCGGGATGCTGAGCCGAAACGAGCCATGGATGGCGCAGGTCGAGGGGCGGCCCGCCGGCATCCTCATTCTCGCGGATCGGGCACCGGAATACGTGCCCGCCGCCGGGCGCCCGGAACTCTACGTTCTGTTGCTGATCACCGCACGCGCGCACGCGGGCCTCGGCGTGGGAGGACTGCTCCTGGACTTCGCACGGCAGCGGGCGCGGGAACGCGGAATCGGATTGCTGCGGGTCGACTGCTGGCGCGGCGGGGACGGGAACCTGGTCTCCTATTACGAGTCCCAGGGCTTCACACCGACCGCGGCCTTCGATTACGGCGGCTGGCCAGGACAGGTACTCGAACAGGACCTCGCGGCACGGTGAACCGGGAACCAAAGGGCGGAATGATGTCGTTTACTCGACGACATCCGCGAATGATCGGGGCTGCGCAAGTGTCGAAGAGATTCGCGAACGTGGTCGCCGCACCGCCGACACGCGAGGACGCAGCGCCCTGTACGGCACCCTCATCCCGGCCGCGTCCACAGGTGATGAACAGGCCGGCTGAACCGGGGCTCCTTCGTTCGGCCGAGGGCGGTTGGGCGGGTCAGACGCCCGCGGGGCCGGGGCCGCCGTGCATGTAGAGGGTCTGGCCGGAGCAGAAACTGGAGGCGTCGGAGGCGAAGAAGAGGACGCCGTAGCCGATCTCCTCGGGTTCTCCGAGGCGACCGGAGGCGTTGCTCTTGCCGAGGGCATCGGGGTCGACGCCGAGGCGTTCGGCCTCGACGGTCAGGGTCGCGGCACGGACCGCGCCCACGGCGATGGCGTTGACGCGGACTCCTCTGCGGGTCCAGGCCGCGGCCAGGGAGCCGGTGAGGTTGTTGACCCCGGCCTTGGCCGCGCCGTACGGGGCGGCTTGGGGCATGGCGAGCAGGCCGGCTCCGGAGGAGATGTTCACGATCGAGCCCCTGCCCTGGTCGAGCATGGGCTTGGCGGCGGCGCGGGAGAGGTGCCACACGCTGCCGAGGTTGAGCGCCAGGACCTGGAGCCATTCATCATCGGCCCACTTCAGTGGCGATTTGGTCTCCGCCCCGCCGGCGTTGTTCACCAGGATGTCCAGGCGCCCCATCTCCCGCAGGACGGTGTCGATGAGCCGTCGGCACTCCTCGGGGTCGGTCACGTCGGTCGGCACGGCGAGAGCGCGGCGGCCGAGCGCCTCGATCTCCTTGGCCGTGGACTCCAGCGGTTCGGGGCGCCGGGCGGCGAGCACGACGTCGGCGCCGTGTTCGGCGAGCACCAGCGCCGCGCCACGGCCGATGCCGGTACCTCCGCCGGTGATGAGCGCCACCCGTCCTTCGAGCGAGAACCTGCCGTTCATATGACCGCACCTCCGTTGACGCCGATGACCTGGCCGGTGATGTAACCGGCCTCTTCCGAGCACAGGAACGCGCACGCAGCCGCGATGTCGTCGCCCGTGCCGAGCCTGCGCGCCGGGACCATCCGCGCCAGCACTTCGGAGTCCGGCAGGAGCCCCGCCTGCTGGTTGGCGCGCAGCAGCGGTGTGTCGACCGTGAACGGCGGGATCGTGTTCACCGTGATCCCCTTGGCCGCGTATTCGAGGGCGACCGTCTTGGTCAGGGCGATCACGCCGCCCTTGGACGCCGAGTAGTGCGCTTGGCGCAGCGCGCCGGTCTGGCCCGCGGCCGAGGAGATGGTGACGATCCGGCCCCAGCCCGCGGCCGCCATATCGGGGATCGCCGCCTGCAGGCAGTGGAACGTCCCCGTGAGGTTCACCGCGAGGGTCCGTGACCAGTCATCGGGAGTGACCCGCTCGAAGGGGATGAAGCCGGACACGGCCGCGCTGGTCACCAGGATCCCGATCGGTCCCAGCGCGGCGCGCACCTTGTCGAAGACCTTGTCGACCTCGGTACGGTCCGAGACGTCGACCTCGCCCGCCACGGCGTCGGCGCCTCGCCTGCGGAGGTCTTCCGCCACTTCCTCGGCTCCGGCCGCATCGAGGTCGAGTACCGCGACGCGCCGGCCCTGGCGGGCCAGATGCTCGCAGATCGACAGTCCCAGTCCCGACGCGCCGCCGGTCACCACCGCTACACGACTCAACCTTCTTCTCCCGTCCGACTGAGGGGGCTTTTCGACCGTACAACATTTGCTATACGCTCGTACAGCACTTGCCATACGATCGTATAAACCACGCGAGGGGGAGCCATGAGCGGGAACGACCTCTACTACGACCCGTATGACAGGGAGATCGACCGCGACCCGTATCCGGTCTTCCGGCGGCTGCGGGACGAGGCGCCGCTGTACCACAACGAGCGCCTCGGCTTCTGGGGCCTGAGCCGCTTCGCCGACGTGGACGCGGCCTTGAAGGACATCAAGCGCCTCAGTTCCGCCAAGGGCGACATCCTCGAAGTCGTCAAAGCCGACCCCGTCATGCCGCCGGGGGTGTTCATCAACGAGGACCCGCCGCAGCACACCGTCCACCGGGCCCTGGTCGCGCGGGCCTTCACGGTGCGGCGGATGAAGATGGTGGAGGACAAGATCCGGACCTTCTGCGCGGCCTGCCTGGACCCGCTGACCGGCTCCGACCGGTTCGACTTCGTGAAGGACCTCGGGGACGAGCTGCCGATGCGGGCCATCGGCATGCTGGTCGGCATCCCCGACGCCGAACAGCCCAAGGTCCGCGACCACGCGCAGCGCAACATGCGCAACCAGCGGCCCGGCGAGCCCATGGCGGTCGACAAGGACCACTACTTCGATGGGAACAGATACGCCGAGTACGTCGAGTGGCGGGAGGAGAACCCCTCCGACGACCTCATCACCGAGCTGCTGAACGTCGAGTTCGAGGACGTGGACGGCAGGGTCCGCCGGTTGAGCAAGGACGAGATCCTGACCTTCCTGGCGGTGATCGCCGGCGCCGGTGTCGACACCACGGGACGCCTGTTCGGCTGGATGGGCAAGGTGCTGGCCGAGCACCCCGACCAGCGCCGCGAACTGGTCGAGGACCGCTCCCTCATCCCCAACGCGATCGAGGAGCTGCTGCGCTATGAGCCGCCCGGCCCGCACGTGGCGCGCTACGTCACCGAGGACGTCGAGTACCACGGCCAGACGGTGCCGGCCGGCTCGGCGATGCTGCTCATGGTCGCCTCGGCCAACCGCGACGAGCGCCGCTTCGAGGACCCCGACCGCTTCGACATCCACCGCGCCATCGGCCAGCACGTGACGTTCGGGCACGGCGCGCACTACTGCCTGGGCGCGGCGCTGGCCCGCATGGAGGGGCGCGTCGCCCTCGATGAGGTGCTCGACCGCTTCCCCGACTGGGAAGCCGACCTCGAAGGCGCCCGCCGTTCCCCCACCTCGACGGTGCGGGGCTGGGACTCGATGCCGGTGATCGTCGGCTGACCCGCCACGAGGAG
>JAFACJ010000104.1 GCA_023425615.1 Actinomycetes bacterium | reverse complement strand
TCGGCGCACCGCGCCATCATGGTTAGGTAAGGCTTGCCTAACAATGGTGGTTCGCCCATGACCTGTCAAGATGCCCCACATCACGTGGTTTGCGTACTTGACGATCTCCCGTCGGCTCCACAAATATAGGCAAGCCTTACCTAACTAAGGCAAGCCTAAACTGGAGGTCGCGGTTCATGGTGACGGTCATCAGCGGAGCGGGCGGCGGGATCGGAGCCGCCACCGCCCGCGCGCTCGCCCGTACCGGGCGCGTCGTCGCGGCACTGGACCGCGACGCGGAAGCGGTGCGCGAGACGGTCGAGACGCTCCGCGCCGAGGGCCTGAAGGTCGAGGGCCACGCCGTCGACGTGTCGGACACCGGCAGGGTGGAGGACCTCTTCGCCACGCTCGAACACACCGCGGGACCGATCACCGAACTGGTCAACGTGGCGGGCGTGCTGCGGCCCGGCACCGTCCTGGAGACCTCCGACGAGGACTGGGCGGCGACGTTCTCGACCAACGCCACCGGCGTCTTCGTGCTGTCGCGCGCGGCGGCCAGGCGCATGGTCCCGCGCGGCGAGGGCGCGATCGTGACCGTCTCGTCCAACTCCGGCGGCGTCCCGCGCGCCGGGATGGCCGCCTACGCCGCCTCCAAGGCCGCGGCCTCGCACTTCACCCGCTGCCTCGGCCTGGAACTGGCGCCGCACGGGATCCGCTGCAACATCGTCTCCCCCGGTTCCACCGACACCTCGATGCTGGCCGGCCTCTCCGCCGGAGACGTGATCGCCGGCGACCCGGCGTCCTTCCGCACCGGCATCCCGCTCGGCCGCGTCGCCCTGCCCTCCGACGTCGCCGACTCCGTGCTCTTCCTGCTGTCGGACCGGGCGCGGCACATCACCATGCACGACCTCTACGTCGACGGCGGCGCGACCCTGCGTGCCTGACGGAACGGAAGACCCTTGAGCATCCTGACGCAGTCGGCCCACGGACTGGGCCTCGACCTCCTCGACGACTACCGGCCCCATCAGTCGTTCTACTTCCGCTCGCCCCGGCACACGCTGCTCACCCGGGGCGTGCTGGAGACCGTGCCGAGCTGCAACGCCCGCGACGCCGACACGCTCCTCGGCCGGGTCCGCGCCACCCTGGAACAGGCGGCCGAGCGGCATCCGCGGCCGATGGCCGTGGGCGCGCTCCCCTTCCGCGACGACACCCCCGCACGGCTGACGGTCCCCGAGACGGTCCGCTGGTCGGGCTCCGCCGCGCCCCTCCCCGCCGCCGGCGCCTCACCCGTCTCCTTCGCCTCCGTCGACCAGGTCCCCTCTCCCGAGGAGTACCGGCGCGCCGTCTCCGCGGCGCTGGAACGGCTGGAGTCCGGCCATCTGACGAAGATCGTCCTGGCCCGCTCGGTGCTGCTGCGGGAGGCGCGCGGCGCCGACGCCCGCACCCTGCTGCGGCGCCTGGCGCACAACGACCCCGACGCCTATGTCTTCGCCGTCGACCTGCTCGGCGGACGCGTCCTGCTCGGCGCCAGCCCCGAACTCCTCGTCCGGCGGGCCGGGCCGCTGGTATCGGCGCATCCGCTGGCCGGCTCGGCGCCGCGCCGCCACGACCCCGTCCAGGACCGCGAGGCGGGCGAGGCGCTGCTGCGCTCGGCCAAGGACCTGCGGGAGCACGCCATCGTCACGGAAGCCGTCGCCGCCGGGCTGCGCCCCCTCTGCCGCGAGCTGACCGTCCCCGAGGCGCCGTCGCTGGTGAAGACCGCCACGATGTGGCATCTGGGCACCCGGATCACCGGGCGGCTCGACTCCCCCGAGACCTCCTCCCTGCACCTGGCGCTGGCGCTGCACCCGACACCCGCCGTCTGCGGCACCCCGCGGCTGCCCGCCCGCGACGCGATCGCGCGGATCGAGAACCTAGACCGCGGCTTCTACAGCGGCGCCGTCGGCTGGTGCGACGCTTCGGGCGACGGCGAGTGGGCGGTGACGATCCGCTGCGCCGAGGTCGCCCCCTCGGAGATCCGCCTGTTCGCCGGGGCTGGCATCGTGCCGGGGTCCGACCCCGACGGCGAGCTCGCCGAGACGTCGGCCAAGCTCCAGACCCTGCTGCGGGTCCTGGGCGTCGACCGCGACCTGTGAACGGAGGACCATGCTCGAACACTGCACGCCCTGGCCCGAGGAGGCCGCGGCACGCTACCGCGCCGCCGGGTACTGGACCGGCGAGACCTTCGGCGCGCTCCTGACCCGCCTGGCCGGCGAGCACGGCGACCGGACCGCCGTCGTCTCCGGCGGCCACCGCTGGACCTACCGGGAACTGGACGAGCGCGCCACGCGCCTGGCGGCCGGGCTGCACGGCGTCGGCGTGCGGCCACGCGACCGCGGCGTCGTGCAGCTCCCCAACACCGCGGGGTTCCTGGAGACGGCCTTCGCGCTGTTCCGGCTCGGCGCGATACCGGTGTTCGCCCTTCCCGCCCACCGCGCCAACGAGGTGGTCCACCTCTGCCGCCACTCCGAGGCCGTCGCCTACGTCACGACCGACCGGCACGACGCGTTCGACTACCGCGACCTGGCACGCGCCGCCCTCAAGGAGGCGCCCGGGCTGCGGCGGGTCATCATCGACGGGGACGCCGCGGAGTTCACCGCACTGGACGGGCTGCGGGCCGCCGTGGACGGCGACGTCCCGTCCTGGCCGGAGCCCGATCCGTCGGACGTGGCGCTGTTCCAGCTCTCCGGCGGTACCACGGGGACGCCCAAGCTGATCCCCCGCACCCACGACGACTACCTCTACAGCATCCGCGCCAGCGCCGAGATCTGCGGCCTCGGCACCTCGACCGTCTACCTCGCGGCGCTGCCCGTCGCGCACAACTTCCCGATGAGCTCACCGGGGGTGTTCGGTGTCCTGCACGCCGGCGGGCGCGTCGTCATGTCGCCCCGGCCCGCCCCGATGGCCGCGTTCCCCCTCATCGAGGCCGAGAAGGTGACGCTCACCTCGCTCGTCCCGCCGCTGGCCCTGCTGTGGATGGAGACCGCCGCCGGGACACGGCACGACCTGTCCAGCCTCCGGGTGCTCCAGGTCGGCGGGGCGCGGCTCAGCGACGAGGCAGCCGCGCGGGTCCGCCCGTCCCTCGGCTGCTCGCTCCAGCAGGTGTTCGGCATGGCCGAGGGGCTCGTCTGCTACACCCGCGCCGACGAGCCCGAGGAGTACGCGCTGACCACGCAGGGCCGCCCCATCAGCGCGGACGACGAGATCCGGATCGTCGGCGAGGACGGGAACGAGGTGCCGCCCGGCGAGCCCGGCGAACTGCTCACCCGCGGCCCCTACACGATCCGCGGCTACTACAAGGGCGCCGAGCACGCCGCGACCGCGTTCACCCCCGACGGGTTCTACCGGACCGGCGACGTCGTGCGGCGGCTGCCGTCCGGGCACATGGTCGTCACGGGCCGGGAGAAGGACCTCATCAACCGGGGCGGGGAGAAGGTCTCCGCCGAGGAGGTCGAGAACCATCTGCTCGCCCATCCGGGAGTGCGTGACGCCGCCGTCGTCTCCGTGCCCGACCGGTTCCTCGGCGAACGCTCCTGCGCCTTCGTCCTGGCCCGCGACGAGCCGCCGTCCGCCGCCGGACTGCGCGCCTTCCTGCGCGGCCGCGGCCTGGCCACCTACAAGATCCCGGACCTGATGGAGATCGTCGCTGAGTTCCCCGTCACCGGCGTCGGCAAGATCAGCAAACGCGATCTGCGCCGCGCGCTCGCCGAGACCTTCACCCGGCGCTGACGGCGCCCCGCTCCCCTCCCGCCCCCGACCCCAGTGAGGCAACCCATGGGCCTTCCCCGCATCACCCCGTACGACATGCCGCGCGACCTGCCCGAAAGCCGGGTCGGCTGGCTGCCCGACCCGGCACGCGCCGTCCTGCTCGTTCACGACATGCAGAACTACTTCGTCGACGCCTTCCGGCGCGACGCGGCGCCGGTCCCCGAGCTGATCGCCAACATCACGACGCTGCGCGCGGTGTGCGACGGGCTCGGCATCCCCGTCGTCTACACCGCGCAGCCCGGCGCGCAGACCCTGGAGCAGCGCGGCCTCCTCCAGGACTTCTGGGGCCCCGGCATCCCCGCCGACGCGCACTCCGCCGAGATCATCACCGAGCTCGCCCCGCACGGCGCGGACATCAGGCTCACCAAATGGCGCTACAGCGCCTTCCAGCGCACCACCCTGGACCGCGTCATGGCCGAACGGGGCCGCGACCAGCTCATCGTCACCGGCGTCTACGCCCACATCGGCTGCCTGATGACGGCGTGCGAGGCCTTCATGT
>JAFACJ010000044.1 GCA_023425615.1 Actinomycetes bacterium | reverse complement strand
GCATGACGTGCAGGCGCGCGTTGGGCAGATGCTCGGCGAAGTACCGGCCGGCCGCCAGGGGGATGAGCCGGTCGTCGCGGCCGTGCAGCACGAGCGTCTCGTGCGGCAAGGAAGCCAGGTCCTCGGGGCTGTAGAGGCCGGGGAGGTCGGCGGCGAAGGTGGCCAGGTGGGAGCGGCGGACCTCGGGCCGCCCGATGCGGGCCATCCGCTCACCGGCGATCTTCGCGAGGTCTCCGCCGAGGGAGGCGGGGTCGCCGACCATGGTGGCCAAGATGGCCTCCAGCGCCTCGACGGTGGGGTCGTCGTAGTAGGTGATGAGCTTCAGCAGTTCGGCGGTCGGCGGGATCGGGGCGCCCGCGCCGCCCATGAGGACGACGCGGCCGACCCGCTCGGGGGCCTTGAGCGCCAGCGCGAGGCCCACTATGCCGCCGTAGGAGTTGCCGACGATGTGGACCCTGTCCAGGCCGAGCGCGTCGAGCAGGGCCAGGAGGGTGTCGACCCGCAGTTCCTTGAACGCCGAGGCGCTGGCCGGAGCCGGGTCGGGGTGGGTGGAGTCGCCGAAGCCGATCATGTCGGGGGCGACGTGGTGCAGCCCGTCGGCGAGGTCGTCGACGACCCGTTCCCAGTTCGTGGCGGCGGTGACTCCGGGGCCGGAGCCGTGCAGCCACAGCACGGTCTCCTCGGCAGGGTCGCCGGACTCCAGGATCCGGAAGGTGTACTCGCCCGTCTGGACGTCGCGGGTGGTGCTCACTGCTCCTCCTCGGGGAACGGCTTGGCGATGCCCGGCAGGAGCGGTTCGGCCGGGAAGTGGTGGCCCCAGATGCTCGTCTTGGTGAACGCGCGCGGGGACGGCGGGGTGGAGGAGACAGGGACGCCGCCGTATCCGTACTCGATGTCGAACCCGGACGGGGTGCGCACGTAGAAGGACGTCATCAGGTCGTTGGTGTGGCGGCCGAGGGTCATCGCCAGGGGGATCTCCCGCTGGAGAACGATGTCGTAGGCGGTGCCCACGTCGTCGAGTGACGTGGTCTCCAGCATCAGGTGGTGGTAGCCGGTCATGCCGGGGACGTGGACCAGCGCGAGCGAGTGGTGGCGCTGGTTGCAGTGGTAGAAGCGGATGGGCAGGCCGTGCATGTCGATCTGGTCCGACAGGACGAAGCCCATGACGCGGCCGTAGAAGGTCTCGGCCGCCTCCAGGTCGGGGACGATGAGGACGGCGTGGCCGAGTCCCTGGTCGCCGGTGAGGAATCCGGAGACGGGACGGCCGGGCCGGAACGTCGAGGGCAGCGTGACCTGGCCCCAGGTGAGCTCGTGCCGGAACCCGAACGGGTCGGTGAACCAGGCCAGCGCCGTCACGCCCCGCTCGGCCGCGAGTTCCGCAGCCGCCGTGTGCGCCTCGACGCCCTCCGCCTTCAACCGCGCGACCGCGTCGGCGAGCGCGGCCGGACCGGCGACACCCCAGCCGAGGTAGGCCAGGTCGTCGGCCTCACCCGGGTGGATCGTCAGGCGGTGGGCGGCGTCGTCGATCCGCATGCGCACGCCCCCGTCGGGCGCGGGGCCGGTGAGCTGGACGCCCAGGACCTCGGGCCCGAAGACCTCCCACTCCTCGTGGTTCGGCGAGGTGAAGCCGATGTAGTTCAGAGCCTCGATCATGGTCGTTCCCCCTCAGACCGCGATGACCTGGTAGCCGGCGCCGAGCAGTTCGCCGCCGTAGTTGCGGGCGTGGCTGTCCGGGACGAGATAGGCGTGGCCGAGCATCGTCTGGACGTCCTGGTACGGGGTGTGCAGCGGGTGGTCGGTGAAAGCCGTCCGGCCGGACGCCGCGTGGTACAGGTCGTTGACGTGCCGCCCCACCAGGTCGGCGCCGTGATCGGCGTCCCAGCGGACCCGCGCCAGCTCGGAGTCCGAGGGGTGGCCGCCGGCCTCGGCGAGCGCCTGCATCTCCACGCACGCGCGGCGTAGCTTGGACACCGCGGCGTCGTAGGTCCATTCGGCTTCGGCGAGCCTGGTCTGGGTGATCGGGTCGTCGCGCTGGGCCCGCCCGGGAGGCACGACCCGCTCGGAGGTGATCTTCGTCCAGGAGTCGAGGAAGCCGCGCGCGGTGCCGAAGAACGCGGCGGCGAGCGCGAAGTTGAACACCATCGACCACGACAGCCGGTACAGGGCGCCGGTGTTGAGCTCCTGGCCGGGCAGCGGCGCCCAGCCCAGGTAGTCCAGGTGGGACTGGGCGCGGTGGTCGGGCACGAAGACGTCGTCGACGACGATGTCCTTGCTGCCGGTGCCGCGCATCCCGGCGGTGTGCCAGTTGTCCTCGATCGTGTACTGGCCGCGGTGCAGCAGGAACGACCGGAAGTCGGGCACCTCGGCCTCGCCCAGGTCGATCATCCCGGCGATCGCGCCGAGGTTGACGCCGTGGCCGTGGTCGCAGCCGGAGGAGAACGACCAGCGGCCCGACAGCCGGTAGCCGCCCTCGACCTTGGCGGCCTTGCCGGTCGGCATGTACGAGGAGGAGTGGTTGCGGGTGGGGTCCTCGCCCCACATCTCGGCCTGCGCCCTGTCGTCGAACAGCGCGAGCTGCCACGGGTGCACGCCCATGACCCCGAGCACCCATCCGGCCGAGGAGTTCGCGCGCGACACCTCGATGACGGCGTCGACGAACTCCACCAGCGGGACCTCGCCGCCGCCCCACCGCTTGGGCTGGAGCATCCGCGACAGGCCCGAATCCACGAGGAGCTTCCATGTCGCGTCGGGCAGCCGCCGCAGTTCGTTCCCCTCGGCCACCTGGGCGGCGAGGTCACCCGCGAGGGCTCTGGCGGTCTCGACCATGCTCATGGCCCTTCCCTCCCTGTTAAGTACTGGATCGATTGGTACACTCAGGAC
>JAFACJ010000036.1 GCA_023425615.1 Actinomycetes bacterium | reverse complement strand
GACCAGCACCACGGTCAACGCCAGCTCGTTCTGTGTCTTGCGCCGGTCGGCGCCCTCCACCAGGGAGATCATCCGGTCCAGGAACGTCTCCCCCGCCCTGGCGGTGATCCTGACGGTGATCCGGTCGGAGAGCACGGCCGTGCCGCCGGTGACGGCCGAGCGGTCGCCGCCGGACTCGCGTACGACCGGGGCGGACTCACCGGTGATGGCCGACTCGTCCACCAGGGCCATGCCCTCGATGACCTCCCCGTTCCCGGGAATCGCCTGACCCGCCGGTCAGGGCGAACATCTGGCCGAACTGGCTGATCTCCGACTCCCCGACGTAGTTCTGCCAGTCGGTGTTGGTGACGAAACTGATCGAGGTGTTGAACGACAGCCCCGGGCTCAGACCCGCCAGGCGATCGGGATTGCCCGGCAGGAACCGCTGGGCCCGCAGCACCCCGTAGGTGAGCACCGCGCCGACCACGGCCAGCACCAGCGCAGAGCCGACGTAGGCGTTCCAGCGCTGCTCGGTCGCAGCCCGCGATGAACAACGCGGTGGCGGTCACCAGCACCGCACCCGCCACCAGGCACACCAGGTCCCCTATCACCGGTCTCCGAACCGCCATGAACATGCCGGAGCCGGAATGACCGATCTGGACTCGCATGTCTTCGGCGAAGCCGACAGAGTTTCGAACACTAAAAGTAGCGTCTAGGTCGCACTCTGGTCATCGGGTGGTCCCGGTGCTCCATCAGTCCGCGCGGTGCCCTCATGGTCGCGCAGTTCCCTGAGCTCCCGCCGCTCCCGCGCCAGCTTGAGCTGGTCCAGGAAAGCGTGCAGGAGCGGGGCTCCCTCGCCGATCGGCCGTTCCCCCGCCAGCGCCAGCAGCCGGTTCCGGGAGATCTCGACGCTGAAGGGAGCCTGGCCGGGATCCTCCAGACGGATCCGGCCTGCCGTCGCCTCCGCCCGCCACCCCGTCGGCTCACGGCGCAGGATGGCGACCCCGTCCAAGTCGAAGACGCGCCGTATCGCGCCGACCGCCTCGGCCAGATCCCCCGAGGCGGTCGATCCGCCGAACCCGTCTGCCGCCAGCCGGGCGAGATTGTCGGCCTCGGCCCGTGCCCGGGCGACCCGGACGCCCTGGCGGGTGAGCAGGTCGACCGATCCGCCGACCACGACCGCCACCACAACGAAGACGATCAGTCCCGCCAGGTCCACCGGACGCGCCACCCGGAGGCTGTGCAGCGGCGCGGTGAAGAGGAAGTCCGAAGCCAGGAATCCGACTCCGGTGGCCAGCAGCGCGGGGCGGATCCCACCCAGCAGTGCCACGCCCACCACCGCCACCAGCCCGCACAGCAGCGCTCCCGCCAGACCCAGGGAGGATCGCAGCGGGATCAGCGCCAGCGCGATCGCCGTCGGGGCCGCCACCGCCGCCAGCCATGCCGCCCACCGCCGGGTGGCGGGAAGCTGCACCCGTCGCGGCGGCGGTGGCGCCCCATCCGGGACGGCTCGGCACGCCGGGGCGGGCGGCGCGCGGGGATCACATGCGTCTCGATCGGGCCGGCGGCACGGATCGCCTTGTTGATCACCGAACCGCGCAGCAGTTCGGTGCGGCGCGAGCGCCGCGTCGCTCCCAGCTCCAGCTGCCGTGCGCCCTCGGCCTTGGCGAAGTCCACCGCCGCGGTCGCCACGTCGATCTCGGCCAGCTCCACGAAGCGTCCGCCCAGTTCGTTCAGCAGCGTGCGCTGACCCGCCAGCCACGTCGGCTCGCCCTCGATCAGTCCGCTGGGCGAGCGCACGTACACGCCGATCAGCTCCGCACCGGTCGCGGCGGCGATCTGCGAGGCACGACGCAGTACGTGCTCGCCTTCGGGCGCGCCCGTCAACGCCGCCACCACCTTCTCCGGATGAGCCGCGGCGGTGCGCGGGTGTGCCGACACGGCACGGGAGGAGGCGTCCAGCAGGTCGCGCTCGTCCAGCCAGCCCAACGCCAGTTCGCGCAGAGCCGCCAGCCTGTCGGCGGTGAAGAACCCGCCGAGCGCCGCCTCCTCCCGGCCTTCCGCCACCACACCGGCTTCCGTGAGCCGTGCCCGAAGCCGCTCGGGGGCGATGTCGACGAACTCCACCCGGTCGGCACCCGCCACCACCACGTCCGGCACGGTCTCCCGCTGCGGAACCCCGCTCAACGCCTCCACCGCGTCGCTGAGGCTCTCCAAGTGCTGGACGTTCAACGAGGTGATCACATCGATACCCGCGTCCAGCAACTCCTCCACGTCCTCCCATCTCTTGGCGTGACGGCCGCCGGGTACGCAGGAGTGAGCCAGTTCGTCCACCACCGCCGCCGCCGGGCTCCGATCGAGCAATCCATCGACGTCGAGCTCGTCGAAACGCGCACCCCGATACTCCATCTCCCGCGCCGCGACCTGCTCCAACCCCTCCCGCAGCCGTTCGACATCGGCCCGGCCATGCGTCTCGGCGACCCCCACCACCACATCCTCGCCCGCCTGCGCCAACCGCCGTGCCTCCGCCAACATCGCGGACGTCTTCCCCACCCCGGGGGCCACCCCCAGATAAACCCGCAACCGGCCCCTCTCCGGGCAACGAGAGCCGCCCGCAGGAAGCGAACGCTGAGATCCCATACCGGCCACCCCGTCCACCGCGCGGCACCACGGCTCGTGCACCTGCCCCTGGCGCAGGAGACCGTCCCCATCTCGATTCCGGACCTTCAGTGACGAAAGTCCCCTCCACTGCGGCCAAAGCCCTCATCGCCCGATGTCGACCTCGGCGGGCCTCCGCTTCTGGAGCCTTGAGTTTCACATCAACATCACGTCAAGATCATTTTGCTGCCGGAGCGGAGGAACGGCGGGGCCGCGCGATGGGGGAAGGAGGAGATATGACCGGCCGGTTCCCGCTCTGATCACAGCGGTTCCGCACCGGTTTCCGGTGCGAGATCCGGCTGTTTCTCTCTTCAGGAGGAAAGCAGTGGGCGATACGAGTCGTCTTCCCGTCTGGCTCGCCCAGACACTGGTGAGCCTGCGCGTGGTCGGCGTGCTCACCATGATCATCGGTCTCGGCTACCCGCTGGCTCTCGTCGCCGTCGCGGCGGTGACCGGTCTCGGAGATGCCGCTCTGGTGAAGGTCGGCGGGAGAACGGTCGGCCAGGAGTCGATAGGCCAATCGTTCACGGACGCCGACGGCAGGCCGCTGGAAGCGTACTTCCAGAGCAGGCCGTCGGCCACCGGCAACGACTCCGCCGTGTCGGGCGCCGGCAATCTGGGGCCGGAGAACATCGTGGACGCTCCCGGCAAGCCGAGCCTGCTCACCCAGATATGCACCCGCAGCAAGAACGTCGGGCTCCTGGAGGGTGTGGACGGCGGCCGCCCCTACTGCACGGACGACGGGGTCGGGGCGGTCCTGGGCGTCTATCACCGTGATGGCCGAAGCGGCCTGATCACACGTGTCGTCAGCCTCAACCAGGTCTGCCCCGCACGTCCGTTCCAGCCCGCCTACCGGGGCGTGAACGTCGAATGCGCCAGACCCGGCGAAGACCACGCCAAGGCCATGGTCGTCCCTGTCCGCCGGAGCGCGCCGGAGAACCCCGCGGTGCCCGCCGACGCGGTGACCGCGAGCGGCAGCGGGCGGGACCCCCACATCAGCCCGGCGTACGCCCGGCTCCAGATCCCCCGGGTCGCCCGGGTGCGCGGCGTGCCGGTCGAGAAGGTCCGCAGGCTCGTCGACCGGCACACCCAAGGCCGGGCGCTCGGTTTCCTCGGTGAGCCGACGGTGAACGTGCTGACCCTGAACGCCGCCCTCGACGCGTCCACGAAAGCGGCGTGATGCCATGTTCTCCGGCTGGATCCAGGCGATCTCCGTTCTCGGCCTGGTGGCAGTGGTGCATGTGCCGCTCGGCGACTACATGGCCATGGCTCTCACCGGCCACCGCCATACCGGCGTCGAGCGGGCCCTGTACCGGTTCTGCGGGATCGACCCAGATCGCGAGCAGGACTGGCGGCACTACCTCATCGCGTTGCTGGTCTTCTCCGCGGTGGGCATCAGCGTCCTGTTCGCGCTGTTCACCCTCCAGGACCATCTGCCCTGGTCCACCGGCCATCCGGGCATGTCGTGGCCGCTCGCCTTCAACACGGCCGTCAGCTTCGTCACCAACACCAGTTGGCAGAACTACGCCGGCGAGACCACCACCGGGCACCTTGCCGTCATGCTGGGGCTCGGCGTCCAGGGCTTCGCGTCGGCCGCGGCCGGGATCTGCGTCGCCCTCGCCCTGGTCCGCGGGCTGGTCCTCCGCTCCGGGGCGGGCCTGGGCAACTTCTGGGTCGACCTGGTGCGCTCCTGCCTGCGGATCATCCTGCCGCTCTCGGTGGTGTTCGGTCTGATCTTCATCGTGCTCGGCGTCCAGCAGAACCTGGCCGGGCCGCGGGAGATCGGGACTCTGACGGGGGGTGTCCAGCCGCTGTTGGGCGGCCCGATCGCCTCCTGGGAGCCGGTCAAGCTCATGACGGGCGTCGGCGGCGGCATGTTCAACGCCAACAGCGCCCACCCGTTCGAGAACCCCTCGGCGATGAGCAACGCGCTGGAGATCGTCCTCATGCTGCTGATCCCGTTCGCCCTCCTGCGCACCTTCGGGAGGCTGGTCGGGGACCTCAGGCAGAGCTGGACGCTGTTCGCGGTCGTGGCGGTCCTCTTCGGCCTGCTGCTCGCGGCGGGAAACCTCGCCCAGAGCATGCGAACGGGCACGGTGCCCGCCGCTGTGGGCGGGCCGTTCGAGGGCACCGAGACCAGGTTCGGCGTCCCCGCGAGCACGCTGTTCGGCGTCGCCGCCACCGGCACGGCCGACGGCGCGGCCAACGCCTCCTACGACAGCTTCTCCAGCCTGGGCGGAGGGGTCCTGCTGGCCGCGATGATGCTGGGCGAGATCGCCCCTGGCGGAGTGGGCAGCGGCCTCTACGGGCTGCTCATGATCGTCCTCGTGGCGGTGTTCCTCGGCGGTCTCATGGTCGGCCGCACCCCCCAGTACCTGGGCAAGCGGATCGGCGCACAGGAAGTGCGGTTGGTCGCCCTGTACGCGCTGGTCGCGCCCACTCTGACCCTGATCTTCGCGGGTGTGGTGACGGCCCTGAATCAGGGCCGCTCGTCCATGGGCAACCCCGGGGCCCACGGATTCACCGAACTCCTGTACGCCTACACCAGCAACGTGGCCTCCAACGGAAGCACCATGGCGGGCTTCAACGGCGCCACCACCTTCCACGAACTGGCCATGTCCGCGGCTATGCTGCTCGGCCGCTACCTTCCGATGGCCCTGGTCATGGCCCTGGCCGGACGGCTCGTCGCACAGAAGCCCCTCGCCGTCACAGCTGGAACTCTCCAGGCCTCCGGGGCGGCCTTCGCCATCCTGACCACGGTCTCCGCGATGATCCTGACACTTCTGAGCTTCCTGCCCGCGCTGTCCCTGGGCCCCTTGGCGGACGGCCTGCGCAACTGAGGCATCCGGCCAACCCGGCAGGGAGAACACCCGATTCTTCGACTTCACAGCACTCGATCTCCGCAAGGCTCGGCCACGAACGCTCTCGATCGCCCGAAAGGACCCTTACTTGGCGGTATCGAGCGCGGCCCCCACCTGATCGGCCAGGATGACGGCGACCAGCCGCGCCTGCAAAGGCGGCTTGGCCCCGGGACCGGGATCGAGCATGAACCGGCCGTAGAAGTGCCCGTTGCCGAACGTGCGCAACTCGACCTCCTCGTTCGGCAGGCCCAGCCGGTCGACGTCCCAATGCCTGTGCCCCCAGGTCACGGTGCCGTCCTGCTCCAGCCGAGGCGGATGACCCGTCAGGACTCCCGGCTCGAAACGGCACCCGTGCAACCCCAGGAGCTCGGTGAGCTCGGCCGTGACATGCTCGACGAGCATGCCGGACCCGCCGGGAGACTGGGCCAGTTCCGCTGTGTCGTGGATCCGGGCCAGGTAATCGGCATCGGTGATGGTGACCACGCGCAGCCGTCGTGCGCGAGCCGCCAGATGCGAGACCGCCAAACCCACCACGAGCAACAGCACGGCGGTCTCCACGTCCACCGGTTCCACGATCGTGAAACGCTGGTAGGGCCGGGTGAAGAAGAAGTCGAACCACACAGCGGCCGACACCGCCGCCAGCGCTCCGGCCAACCTGTTCCCGATCGCGGCGACCGCCACCACGACCACTACCAGAACGAGGGCGACGCTCGTGTTCACCAAACCAGAGCGAAACGGCAATAGCACCAACGCCACTACGGGCGGAACGACCAAAGCCGCCGCGACCGCGAGACGATCCCGGCTCAGATAGCGCAACATCACCGCCGCCCCCACGGCATATCCACCGACGTCAACGCCCTCTTCCTACCCCCGTACCCCCTCAAGACCACCTTCCTCGACCAGCTCGGCCCCACCCTGGCTTTGTCGGTGAGCTCGGAAGCCACGGAATGCGGCGAGAGCCGCGGCTGTGCATGATCGGCTGAAGCGATCCGGGGCGGACCAGACACCGAAATCCTGGTGCCGCGGCATCGGATCGCGGTACTGGAACGCCAGCTGAGCGGGATGAGGGTGCGATTCACCGCGCCCGACCGGGCGTTCCTGGCAGCGCTACCGCACCGCCTGTCACCCGAGACGCTGCACCGGATGCCGCTGCTGATACGCCCGGACACGGTGCTGCACTGGCAACGCGACTTCGTTCGGCGTTGGCACACTGCCCGGTCCCGGCCGAAACAACGTGGCCGACCGCCGACGATGCGTCCCATCCGCGCCTTAGTGCCGCGACTGGTCCGGGAGAACCCCCATCGGGGGTACCACCGCGTGCACAAAGAACTGCTCGTGCTCGGGGCGAAGACCACCGTCTCCACCGTCTGGGAGGCCCTCCAGGACACCGGCATCGACCCGGCACCGAACGCACCCACAGCACATGGGCCGGCTTCCCGCCCTCCCAGGCCGACATCCTGCCGACATGCGACTTCCCGGAGACCGTCACCCCGACCAGGGCACGCATGTACGTCCTGGTCGTGATCGAACACCGCACCCGCCGGATCCCCGCCCTGGGCACGACCGCCCATCCGACCGCCTCGTGGGCGACGCAAGCCGCCCGGAACCTGGGCACGGACCTGGAAGACGCCGGGCTCCGGGCACTGGTGGCTGATCCGCGACCGCGACGGCAAGCGCCCCGAACTGCTCGACACCGTCCCGGCCTACGCAGGCATCAAGACCGTGCTCACCGGCGTCCGGATGCCACGGATCAACGCGATCACGGAGCGGTGGGTGCAGACCTGCCGCCGCGAATTCCTGGATTCGAAACCCTTACAACCGGCATCGCCCGCACCGCGGCATCGCGAACGCCCGATCACGCGCTCCGCTGCCCCCGCCGATCACCGGTGCCGACCTGATCACCCGGCTGGACGTACGACGACGCCAACGCCTCGGCCCCGGCCCTCAACGCCGTCGGCGCCTTCCCCGTCACATGAGCCCCCGACGGCACCAAAGGCTGGTACCTGTCGGCAGTCGGCACTTTTCCCCGAGGCATTTGTCACCTGGGCTGTTCTCCCAGCGTTGTTGTCACCGATGATCGGCTGGCTCGGTCATCAGTGTCCGAGTCTGTACGGGTGCCTTGTCAGCGGGTGTGGGCGAAGCCCTTGCCCGAGCGGTCGAAGGGGTCGGGGTGCAGGCCGAGGTGGGTGGCGCGCAGGGCGTCCCAGGCGGCCAGGCGCCCGTAGTCGGGTGGGTCGAGAATGGCCTGGGTGTCGGTGAGGAAGGGGTTGGGGAGCATGACGGTCATGAGTTGTTCGTCGCGGCCGTTGAACAGGCGCAGGCCCCAGGTGGTGGGGGTGCCGTCGGGACCGATGCCGCGGTAGAGCTCGGCGCGTGAGCAGCGGCGGATGCTGCCGAGTTCGGGGCCGCTGGCGGTGTGTTCGCCGATGCACAGGTGGAAGTGCCAGCGGCCGAAGTCGATCGTGGCGTAGCCGTCGAACATCGAGATGCGTGTGGGGGCGTTGGGTGCCGCGACCTCCCATGCGGCGCCCTCCATGATGATGCCGAACCAGATGTCGTCCCAGTATTCGTCGAACAGGATGTGGATCAGCTTCAGAAGCGATTCCTCGTCCGCGGGGATGGGCCAGCGCTGTTCGCGCCCTCCGCTTTCGGTGACGATGATCGGGGGCTGGACCTCGTCGGGTTGTGCGGTGGTCATGCCGATTCCTCCTTCTCCTCGGGTTCGTTCGGACGGGTGAGTACGCAGTCCCCGCAG
>JAFACJ010000997.1 GCA_023425615.1 Actinomycetes bacterium | reverse complement strand
GCGGCGATGAGCCGCCGCGCACCCCCGCGCCGACCGCGGCGCAGCTCGCGCTGGCCCGGCACGACGGTGTCGCGGTGCGGGTGAGCAGCACGGCGGTGCGCGGCTCGTGGGCCAAGCACACCGGAGGGGCGCTGACGGTCACCGTCGTGGCGGCCGACCGGCAGGGATTGCTCTGGCAGGCGGCCGGGGTGCTGGCGCTGCACCGGCTGGTGCTGCGCACGGCGCGGACGTTCTCGCATGGCGGCGGCAACGCGGTGATCGAGTTCACCGCGCAGCCGGAGTTCGGCAGCCCGCCCGACCCCGCCTCGATCGAGGCGGACCTGCGCCGTGCCCTGGCCGGGCGGCTGGACGTCGCCGGGCGGCTGGAGAAGCGGGCGACCTCGGTCAGGGGGCGGCGCGGGGTGCCGGTGGCGCCCCCGAAGGTGACCATCGTGGAGGAGGCGTCGCGCACCGCGACGGTCGTGGAGGTGCGCGCCGCCGACCGTCCCGGGCTGCTGTGGCGCATCGGCAGGGTCCTGGGCGAGCTGGGCCTGCACATCAGGGCCGCGAAGATCGACACCTTGGGTTCCGAGGCCGTCGACGCCTTCTACGTGGTGGACGGGAAGGGCGAGCCGGTCACCGACCCGGGCACGCTCTCCGCGATCCAGGAGAAGGTGCTCGCCGAACTCGCGTGACATGGATCAACCGACACGAAATGGTCGTTAATCGGCCATTCATATGCCCGATCGCGACAGGCCATTCACCCGGCCAGCCGATGTCGTCTGGCAGGTCCAGAGTTCCCTCCGCAAGCCATGTGGCCTGCCGGTGGCCGGTGTGCCGCCGAAGCAGTTTCGCGGAGGAAACATGCTTAAGAAGATGGTCATCAGCGTGGCGGCCGTCGCCATGCTGGCCGTCTCTGCGGTACCGGCCCACGCCGACCCCAAGTTCACCCCGGCCGCCACCGACCTCGTCGGCGTCGGCTCCGACACCACCCAGGACGTCCTGAACGCCCTGGCCACCGGCTACAACGCCGCGCACCCGGGCAAGCCGAAGCTGGCCAGCTTCGACGCCACCCCCAAGGGCAGCAAGATCAAGCCCAAGGCGGGCGCCGCCACCATCGAGCGTCCCGACGGCTCCAGCGCCGGCATCAAGGCGCTGCAGAACGACGCCGACGGCGCCCTCGACTTCGCCCGCTCCTCGCGCGCCAAGAAGGCGGACGGCACCGAGGCGGCGCTGACCTTCTTCCCGTTCGGTCAAGACGGCGTGACCTGGGCGACCCACTACCAGACCAACGCCCCCAAGTCGCTCTCCAAGAGCCAGCTCGCCTCGATCTACCGCTGCTCGGCCAAGGCCCGCTACTGGGACCAGGTCGGCGGTAAGAAGGTCAAGGGCAAGCGCCAGAAGATCCAGCCCTACCTGCCGCAGCTCGGCTCGGGCACCCGCTCCTTCTTCCTCGGCGCGATCGGCCTGACCGACGCCCAGGTCGGCTCCTGCGTCAACGGCAAGCTGCAGGAGAACGACGGCAAGGTGCTGCCGAAGGGCAACAAGAACTACATCGCCGCCTACTCCATCGGCAAGTGGATCGCCCAGGCCGTCAACAAGAAGAACGACCGCCACGGCACCACCGTCCTGCACCAGATCGCCAAGCAGAACCCGACCACCGGGTCGCTGAAGATCGACAAGAAGGGCAAGGTCACCGGCAAGAACGTCAGGATCAACACCGGCGACTTCCCGCGCACCTTCCTGCGGTTCGTCTTCAACGTCGTCCGCACCGCGGACGCCGCGAAGTTCGAGCCGGTCTTCGGCGCCACCGGCTGGGTCTGCGACCAGCCCGGCACCATCCGCGCCTACGGCTTCGAGCCGCTGGGCGGCGGCTGCGGCCTCCCGCAGTAGCACGCACACCCTCTGCGCGGTCCGGGCGTCCTCCTCGCCCGGACCGCTCTGCGAACGGTCTCCCGCATGACACCCCCTGAAGTACGCCGCGGCACCGCCGCCAGACCGGTCACGAGCGAGGCAGCCTTCCGCGGCTGGGTACGCGCCGCCGGGATCCTGATGCTGGCGGTGATGGGCCTCATCGGCCTGTTCCTGCTGCTGCGCGGGATCAAGGCCGTCGACCGCGTCGGCTACCACTTCTTCACCGAGGCGCAGTGGAGCCCCGACAGCGGCCGGTACGGCGTGGCGTCCGTGCTCACCGGCACCATCGAGATCGCGCTCACCGCGCTGGCCGTCGGGGTGCCGATCGCGCTCCTGGCCGCCCTCTACATCTCCGAGTACGCGCCGCCCGGGCTGCGGCGCACGCTCATCGGGCTGATCGACCTCATGGCCGCCGTCCCGAGCATCCTGTACGGACTGTGGGGGGTGACCTGGCTCCAGCCGAGGATCATCGGGGTGTCCCGCTGGCTGTCGGACCACCTGCCCTGGGTGCCGTTCTTCCGGGTGGACACCGACCACGCCGACCCCGGCTCCTACACCTCCTCGCACTTCATCGCGGGCTGCGTCGTGGGGATGATGGTCATCCCGATCTGCTGCTCGCTGTCGCGCGAGGTGTTCTCCCAGGCGCCGCGCGCCGAACGCGAGGCCGCCTACGCGCTGGGCTCGACCCGCTGGGGGATGATCCGGACGGTCGTGCTGCCGTTCGGCAGGGGCGGGGTCATCGGCGCGATCATGCTGTCGCTCGGCCGCGCGCTGGGCGAGACCATCGCCGTCGTCCTCATCATCTCGCCGAACTTCACCGTCACCCCGCACATCCTGGAGGGCGGCGGCAACTCGATCTCGGCGCTCATCGCCTCCCGGGTCAACGACGCCAGCGAGATCGGCCTCTCGGCGCTGATGGCGGCCGGCCTCGTCCTGTTCGTCATCACGCTCGTCGTCAACTTCCTGGCCGCGATCATCGTCAACCGATCGCGCTCCGGCGCAGCCACGGAGGCATGAGCCCATGCGGACCCTTCCAGAGGCGACGCCCGCCGAGGCACCGTCCGCGGACGAGGGGGCACGGGGCCGGTTCCGCCCCGGCGGAGCGCTGCGCGAGGACGTCTTCGCCCTGGCCGGGTCGGCCCTCGCCTCCCTGGCCCTGGTGTGGCTGCTCTACACCAGGCTGCTGCCCTTCTCGGGGCGGGTCGGCTTCTTCCTGTGCTGGTACGCCGCCTTCCTCACGGTGTACGGGGTCGTCGTCGTGCACGAGCACGGACGGCTGGCCGTCGCAGACAAGCTCGCCTCGGTGCTGGTGCACAGCGCGGGCGCGTTCGCGGTCGGCGTCCTGGTCCTCATCCTCGGCTTCACCGTCTCCGAGGGCCTTGAGGCGGTACTGCACTGGAACTTCCTCACCGAGACCATGGCGCAGACCGGGCCGCTCGACCCGCTCACCAGCGGCGGCGTGATCCACGCGGTGGCCGGCTCGCTCATCCAGCTGACGATCGGCGTCGCCCTGGCGGTGCCGCTGGGCATCTCCACCGCCCTGTTCCTGGTCGAGGTCGGCGGGGGGCTGGCCAGGCCCGTCCGGCTGATCGTCGACACGATGAGCGCGCTGCCCTCCGTCGTCGCCGGGCTGTTCGTGCTCGCCACGTTCGTCCTCACCCTCGGCGCCGGGCGTTCGGGTCTGGCCGCGGGCCTGGCCATCACCGTGATGATGGTGCCGATCGTGACCCGAGCCTCGGAGGTGGTGTTCCGGCTGGTGCCGGGCGGTCTGCGCGAGGCCGCCTACGCGCTCGGCGCCTCGCAGTGGTCGGTGGTGTGGCGGGTGGTCCTGCCCACCGCCCGCTCCGGCCTGGCCACCGGGGTGGTGCTGGCGATGGCA
>JAFACJ010000791.1 GCA_023425615.1 Actinomycetes bacterium | reverse complement strand
TTGCGCCTGCCCTGGTTGGCGTCGGCCTGGGCGATGGACCAGCGGGTGAGCTGGATCGCGCCGAAGCGCAGCGGCTCGGGCGGGAAGGGCAGCGGCTTGTCGGCGACCAGGTGCAGCCGCTGCCGCTCGGCCTGCTCCGGCGAGCCGTGCCCGACGCCCAGGTGGTCGAGCATGACCTGCGCGCCGAAGCGCGTCGCCCCCACCCCCAGCCCGGTGTAGCCGACGGCGTAGGCCAGCCTGCCGCCCATCGCCTTGCCGTAGAAGGCGCAGAACCGGCTGCAGGTGTCGATCACCCCGCCCCAGCTGTGGGTGAAGCGGAGCCCCTCCAGCTGCGGGTAGGTGGCGAAGAAGTGCGCCGACAGGCGCGCGAACGTCTCCGGACGTGACTCCAGTTCCGCGCGGATCCCGTTGCGGAAGTGGTAGATGGCGTCGTAGCCGCCCCACAGGATGCGGTTGTCGGCGGTCAGCCGGTAGTAGTGGAACTGGTTCGCCGCGTCGGACAGGCCCTGCCGGTTGCGCCAGCCGAGGGCGTCCAGCTGCGACTGCGACAGGGGCTCGGTCATCAGCGCGTAGTCGTAGACGGGCACCAGGTAGTGCTTCAGCCGCTTCAGCAGGGGCGGGAAGGCTCCCGTCCCCAAGGCGGCCTTGGGGGTCTTGATCCGTCCGTAAGGGGTGCGCAGGAGGAGTCCCGCGCGCTCGCTCTCCACCGCCGTGACGGGCGTCCGCTCGTAGATCCGGACGCCCAGCGCCAGGCACGCCTCGCGCAGGCCCCAGGCGAGCCGTGACGGGTGGAGCATGGCGGCGCCGTCCACGTCCCACAGCCCGCCCAGGTAGGTGGGCGAGTCGACCTCCGCGCGCATCTCCTCGCGGTCGAACAGGCGCATGTCGTGGCCGAGGTCGCGGCCGTGCTCGGCCTCCTGCGCCAGTTCCGGCAGCTGCCAGCTCTCGGTGGCCACCTTCAGCTCGCCGGTGAACTCGAAGTCGCAGTCGATCCCGTACTGCGCGACCGTGGCGGCTATCTGCGCCAGGTTCTCCTTGCCGAGCCGCTCCAGCTTCTTGATCTGGTGCGGCCATCGTTCCATGCCGTTCCACAGGCCCTGGGTGAGGGAGGCGGCGCAGAACCCTCCGTTGCGGCCCGAGGCCGCCTCACCCGCGCGGTCCGCCTCGACCAGCACCACGTCCAGTGCCGGGTCGCGTTCCTTGGCCATCAGCGCGGTCCACAGACCGGTGTAGCCGCCCCCGATGACGGCCAGATCGCAGGTGGTCGTCTCCACCAGCGAGGGACAGGGCTCGGGACGAGCCGGATCTTGCAGCCAGAACGGTGTCGGCTCCGCCTCGGCGAGAGCCTTGAGCGCGTTCACATTTCCCTTCTCCTGTGTCCCCTGGGCCCCGGCCGGGGTCCGCGCCACTGTGGCCTCGGATCCTTCCCCGACCGGGACTAGGGCCACGTATCAGGTCTTCCTGCGGCGTGCGCCGACCACGTTGACGATCGCGATCAGGACGCCGATGGCGAAGATCAACGTGCCCATCACGTTGACCTGGGGCGGGGTTCCCGTACGGGTGGAGCTCCACACCCACAGCGGGAACGTCACGGTCGTCCCGCTGGTGAAGTTGGTGATGACGAAGTCGTCGATGGACAGGGCGAAGGCCAGCAGGGCTCCCGAGACCACACCCGGCATGATCATCGGCAGGGTGACCAGCCGGAAGGTCGTCCAGCCCGAGGCGCCGAGGTCGGCCGCCGCCTCCTCCAGCGCCGGGTCCAGGCCCACCACGCGGGCCCGTACCGTCACCGCGACGAACGCGATGGAGAACATCACGTGCGCGGCCACGATCGTCGCGAAGCCGCGCGGGATGTTCAGGGTGACGAACATCGACAGCAGCGACGCGCCCATCACCAGTTCGGGCGAGGCTATCGCGGCGAACAGCACGATGTTCGCCGCGCCCTTGCCGCGGAACCGGTAACGGCCGAGGGCCAGGCCCACCAGGGTGCCGATGACCGTGGTGATGAGGGTGCTCAGGACCGCGATGAGCAGCGAGTTGACCAGCGCCCTGGTGAGGTCCTCCTTCTCGAACAGGCGGGCGTACCACTTGAAGGTGAAGCCCTCCCAGACGAAGTTCTGCTTGCTGTGCGTGTCGTTGAACCCGAAGAGGATCATCACCGCGATCGGCAGGACCAGCCATCCGATCAGCACCCACGTGTAGAGGTGGAGTCCGCGTCCCTTCATCGCTTCGCCGCCTCCAGGACGTCCTCGGTGCCCAGCGCCTTGGCGTACAGGAAGATCCCGACGAGCAGGATC
Source organism: Actinomycetes bacterium (assembly GCA_023425615.1). Taxonomy (GTDB): domain Bacteria; phylum Actinomycetota; class Actinomycetes; order Streptosporangiales; family Streptosporangiaceae; genus Actinocorallia. The sequence goes on along the minus strand of JAFACJ010000791.1, from coordinate 4,987 downwards.
GCCATCAGGACGAACGACAGGGCCGAGGCCATCGGGTAGTCGCTGTTGTTGAAGTACTCGGTCTGGATGATGTTGCCGATCATCACGTTGTCGGGGCCGCCCAGCACGTCGGCGTTGACGTAGTCGGCGGAGACCGGCACGAAGGTCATGATCACCCCCGCGAACACCCCGGGCAGCGACAGCGGGAGCACCACCCGCAGGAACGTCTGCGTCCGCGAGGCGTACAGGTCCTGCGCCGCCTCGATCACCCGGTAGTCGATCCGCTCCAGCGCCACGTAGATCGGCAGCACCATGAACGGCAGGAAGTTGTACGTCAGTCCGGCGATCACCGCGAACGTCGTGCCCAGCACGTGGAAGTCAGAGGGGAGCGCCCCCCAGTCCTTGAGGGTACCCAGCACGATCCCGTTGTCGGCCAGCACGAACTTCCAGGAGACCGTGCGCAGGATGAAGGACACGAAGAACGGCAGCAGCAGGAGGAGCAGGTACACCGACTTGCGGGTGCCGGCCCTGAAGGCGATCCAGAAGGCGGCGGGGTAGGCCAGCACGATGCACGCGCAGGTCGCCAGCACGCCGTACCACAGCGAGCGGATGAACTTGTCGCCGTAGAGGTCGAGCCCGTCGGTGTAGTTCTGCCAGTGGAACGTCTGCTGGAACCCGTCGATGATGTTGCCGGTCATCAGCGAGAACGACAGCATCAGCACGAGCGGGACGGCGAAGAAGGCCAGCAGCCACAGGCCGCCGGGCAGGATCATCAGATAGGGGGCGATCCTGCTGCGCACTACGAGCCCTGCGGGATCGGGGTGAAGACCTTCTGGTACTGCTCCTTCTCCTCCTGGGTGAGGGTGCGGTAACGGCGCAGCCTGGCCAGGTCCGCGTCCGTGGGGTAGACCAGCGGGCTGGTGACCAGGGACTCCAGGGTCTCCTTGTCCTCGCCCTTGGCCGCGTCCGCGTCCTTCTGGATGAAGTCCTTGGTGGAGGGGACCGGCGTGATGTAGTTGATGAACTCCACCAGCGTCGCGTTGACGCGCGGGTCGTACAGGTAGTTGATCAGCTCCAGCGCGTCCACCGGGTTGGCGGCGGTCTTGGGGATGCACATGTTGTCGGTCCAGAGCGTGCCGCCCTCTTCGGGGATCACGAACTTCACCTCGGGCCCCGCCAGGCTGTAGGCGTCACCGGACCACGCCTGGGTGATCCACACGTCCCCCTTGGTGACGGCCTCGATGTAGTCCTGGTTGTAGTACTTGCGCAGCAGCGGGCGCTGCTCGCGCAGCTTGGCTGCCGCCTTCTCCCAGTCGGCGGGCGTCGACTTCTCCGGGTCCACGCCGACCATGAACATGCCGGCGTTGCCCAGTTCCTGGGAGTCGGCCATCATGCCGATCTTGCCCTTGTACTTCGGGTCGAGCAGATCCGTCCACTTGGTGATCGGCTCCTTCACGTACTTGGTGTTGTACGCGATCCCCGTGATGCCCGACATGTAGGGGATGGTGAACATGTTGCCCGGGTCGTAGCTGGGGTTCTTGAACGACGCCCCGGCGTTGGCGCTGAAGTTCGGCAGCCGCGAGAGGTCCAGCGGCGCCAGGTAGCCCAGCTGGCGGCACTGCTCCAGCTGGATGCCGTTGGTCATCACCATGAGGTCGAAGTCGATGGACTGCCCGGCGCGCAGCGGGGCGTCGATCTTGCCGAACCACTCGGCGTTCTCGTTGATGACCTCCTTGTAGTTCACCTCGATGCCGGTGGCCTTGGTGAAGGCCTTGAGGGTGGCGCGGTCGTCCTCCATGTAGCCGACCCAGTTCGCCCAGTTCAGCTTCCCGTTCTTGACCTTGCCCGCCCAGAACTCCTCGACCTCGGACTTGGTGACGTTCTGCTGGCCGCCCTGGCCGCTGACGCCGCACGCGGCGGCGGCGAGGCCGACACCGCCCAGGCCCATCAGGCGCAGGAAGTCGCGGCGGTGGGTGAGGCCGCGCCGGAGGAGGGGGTCGCGCTGTGCGTTGTTCATCTGGGGTCAGGCTCCGATCGCGTAAGAGTGCCGCGGTTCCCATGACAGCCAGACGCTGTCCCCCCGTACGGCGATGTCATTGGCGTTGTTGGCGTTCTGGACGAACACCACGACCTCCGCGCCCGTGGAGGTGCGGACGTTGTAGTTGGTCGACGTGCCGAGGTAGATCACCTCGGTGACCTCGCCGCGGAGCCGGCTCCCCGTGCCCTCGGGGCGCTCGACGCCCAGGTCGATCTTCTCGGGGCGGACGGTGAGCTCCAGCTCCTGCCCGGCGACCGCCCGGGCCGGGACCACGAGCCGCTCCTCGGACCCCAGGGAGATCACCGCCTCCTCCCCCGAGCGTTCGGTCACCCGTCCGGACAGGAGGTTGGAGGTGCCGATGAACCCGGCGACGAACTTGGTGCCGGGCCGCTCGTAGATCTCGCGCGGGGAGCCGAGCTGCTCCACCCTGCCGTCGTTCATGACCGCGATCCGGTCGGACAGGGTGAGCGCCTCGCCCTGGTCGTGGGTGACGAACACGAAGGTGATGCCGACCTCGCGCTGGATGCGCTTGAGCTCCACCTGCATGCTCTGGCGGAGCTTGAGGTCGAGGGCGGCCAGCGGCTCATCGAGCAGCAGGGCGCGGGGGCGGTTGACCAGCGCGCGGGCCAGGGCCACCCGCTGCTGCTGGCCTCCGGACAGCTCGCCGGGGCGGCGTTTCTCCCGCCCGGAGAGGCCGACGATCTCCAGCATCTCCCTGACCCGGCGGTCGATCTCGTCTTTGGGCTCCTTCTTGCGCTTGAGCCCGAAGGCGACGTTCTCCGCGACGCTCATGTGCGGGAACAGGGCATAGGACTGGAACACCATGTTGACGTCGCGCTTGTTCGGCGGCACTCCCACGACGTCCACGCCGTGGAGCAGGACCTTTCCGGAGGTCGGCTCGTCGAACCCGGCGACCATCCGCATGGTCGTGGTCTTGCCGCATCCTGACGGGCCCAGGAGGGAGAAGAACTCGCCCTCCCCTATCCGCAGATCGACGCCTTTGACGGCCTGAACGACCTCTCCGTGCGACGTGAACTCCTTCACGACGCCGGAGAGCTCGATGGCGGGGGTATCCGTCATTGACTTGTCCTTCGGGGGTTGTACGGGCCCGGCGGAGGCGGTCGGGGGTCGCCGCCGCCGGGCTGCGGAGCGTCGGACGCTAAGCGCCCAAATAGTGCATTACATGCTTGATGCGGGTGTAGTCCTCGAAACCGTACATGGACAGATCCTTGCCGTAGCCCGAATGCTTGAAGCCGCCGTGCGGCATCTCGGACACGAAGGGTATGTGCGTGTTGACCCACACCGCGCCGAAGTCCAGCCGCCGGGTCATCCGCATCGCCCTCCCGTGGTCCTTCGTCCACACCGAGGCCGACAGGCCGTACTTGACGCCGTTCGCCCAGCGCACCGCCAGGTCCTCATCGGAGAAGGACTGGACGGTCATGACCGGGCCGAAGATCTCCTCCTGCACGTGCTCGTCGTCCTGGTGCAGACCGGAGATGACGGTGGGAGCGAAGAAGTAGCCGCGGTCGCCCACCCGGGAGCCGCCGGTCTCGACCGTCGCGTGGCCCGGCACCCGGTCCAAGAACCCCTGCACCCGGGCGAGCTGGCCCGCGTTGTTGACCGGCCCGTAGTAGGCGTCGGGGTCCTCGGGCCCCGCGGTCTTCAGCTCGGCCGCGGCCTCGGCCAGCGCGGCGGTGAAGTCACCGGCGATCCGCTCGTGCACCAGGATCCGTGTCGCCGCGGTGCAGTCCTGACCCGCGTTGAACAGGCCGGCGCCCGCGATGCCCTCGGCCGCCGCGGCGATGTCGGCGTCGTCGAACACCACCACCGGCGCCTTGCCGCCCAGCTCCAGATGCGCCTTCTTCAGATCGCGGGCCGCCGAGGCGGCGACCTCCTTGCCCGCCCGCACCGAACCGGTGATGGAGACCATCTGCGGGACCGGGTGCTCCACCAGCGCGCGGCCGGTGTCGCGGTCGCCCGTGACGACGTTGAACACGCCGGGGGGCAGGAACTCGGCGGCGATCTCCGCCAGCAGCAGGGTGGTGACCGGTGTGGTGTCCGACGGCTTCAGCACCACGGTGTTGCCGGCCGCCAGCGCGGGTGCGAACTTCCACACCGCCATCATCATCGGGTAGTTCCAGGGCGTGACCTGGGCGCAGACACCGATCGGCTCGCGGCGGATGGAGGAGGTGTGGTCGGCCAGGTACTCGCCGGTGGCCCTGCCCTCCAGGATCCGCGCCGCGCCCGCGAAGAAGCGGATGTTGTCCACCATGGGGGGCAGCTCCTCCTCCATGGTGAGCTGCACGGGCTTGCCGGTGTTCTTGCACTCGGCCGCCACCAGCTCCTCGCCCCGCGCCTCGATCGCGTCGGCGATCTTCAGCAGGGCGAGGCTGCGGTCCTTGGGCGTGGCATCGCGCCATCCCTCGAACGCGGCGGAGGCGGCGGCGTACGCCTCCTCCAGGTCGGCCGCCCCCGACACCGGAGCCTGCGCGTACACCTCTCCCGTACTGGGATCGACGACGTCCGAGACCCTGCCGTCCTTGGCCTCGACGTATCCTCCGTTCACGAAGTTGCGCAACGGTGCCTTGCCGGTCATCCTCGACCTCCACGGTGCATCTGTCGGACCTGACTTTTGCAGAGTAAAACCACCAGCAACAAGGGATTTCGTTGTTACGATCAAGTTTCACAACGAAATCACTTGCGAGGAGGCTACTCGGCAAGCTGATGTCGCAGCAAGGAACGGTTCGACGCGGCCGGCCCCCGAACCCCAAGGAGATTCGATGAGCGAGCCCTCCCGGCGCGTCCCCCTGGATGAGACCTCCAAGAGGATCATCGAGCAGCTGCAGGAGGACGGGCGGCGCTCGTACGCGGCGATCGGCAAGGCCGTGGGCCTGTCGGAGGCCGCGGTGCGGCAGCGGGTGCAGCGGCTGCTGGCCACCGGGGTCATGCAGATCGTCGGGGTCCCCGACC
>JAFACJ010000910.1 GCA_023425615.1 Actinomycetes bacterium | reverse complement strand
CCCGATCCGGCGGTGGCCGAGCCCGTGCAGATGCTCCAGCGCCAGCGTCACGCCGGCCCGGTTGTCGAAGACCACCTCGCCTCGGGCGTCGCCGGACAGCGCGTCGCCGACGGAGACCACCGGCAGCCGCGCCGTCAGCTCCGCCCAGCCCTCCGCCGCCGGGTCCACCGCCTGCACGATCAGCCCGTCGACCTGGTCGCACAGGCTCGCGGCGAGCTCCAGTTCGCGTCTCGGGTCGTCGGCGGCGTCGAGGATGATGGCGTATCTGTCCTCGGCCAGCAGGGCGCGGCCGATCTGGACGGCCAGGCCCTGCTGCCAGAAGTCCGCAAGCGACCCGCACAGCACCCCGACCGTGCCCGTCCTGCCGCTGGCCAGGGCGCGGGCGATCGGATGGGCGTGGTAGCCGAGTTCCTCGGCCGCCTTGCGGACCCGTTCCTGGGTCTCGGCCGAGGTGTGGACACCGCGCAGCGCGTAGGAGACGGCGGCGGGAGACAGGCCCGTCACCCGGGCTACCTCCCGGATGGTGACCCTCCGTGGGGAGTGCGGCATCAGCCCACAGTAAGTCGACGAGGTGACATTTACTGAGAATCGTGATCGCTCTGTGGCCTGGCCAGGGTGAGGGAGAAGTCACCGTCGGGATCTTTCCAGAACTCCGCGATGGTGTAGCCGGCGGCCTCCAGTTCGTCCTCCAGCCGTCCCGGACGGAACTTCGCGGAGATCTCCGTGCGGATCTCCTCGGCGTCGGCGAACCGTACGGTCAGGTCGAGCGCGCCGATCCGCACCTCCTGGCGGGCGAGCGAGCGCAGCCGCATCTCGATCCACTCGTCGTCGGCGTTCCAGACCGCGACATGCTCGAACGCCTCGGGCACGAAGTCGGCGTCCAGGCGGCTGTTGATCACCCGCAGCACGTTGCGGTTGAACTCGGCGGTGACGCCGAGCGAGTCGTCGTAGGCGCGCACCAGGCGCTTCTCGTCCTTCACGAGGTCGGTGCCGAGCAGCAGCGCGTCCTCGGGCCCGAGCGTCGCGCGGATCGCCGACAGGAAGCGGTGGCGTTCGGCGGGGACCATGTTGCCGATCGTCCCGCCGAGGAAGGCGACGAGCTTGCGCGGGCCGTCCGGCAGGAGCGACAGGTGCCGCTCGTAGTCGGCGGCGACGGGCTGCACGGTCAGCTCCGGGTACTCCGTGGCGATCCTCCCCGCCGCCTCCTGGAGGTACTCGCCGCTGACGTCCACCGGGACGTAGGTCTCCAGCCCGAACGCGCCGAGCGCGTCCAGCAGCAGGCGCGTCTTCTCACCCGAGCCCGCGCCCAGTTCGATGAGGGTGCGGGCCTCGGTCTCCAGCGCGACGTCGAAGGCGCGGGAGGCGAGGATGGCACGTTCCTTCCGGGTCGGGTAGTACTCCTCCAGCCGGGTGATCTCGGTGAACAGCTCACTGCCCCGGTCGTCGTAGAACCACTTGGGCGGCAGGGTCTTGGGCTCGGCGGTCAGCCCGGTGGCGACGTCCTCGCGCAGGCCCCGGTCCAGGTCCTCGGGTTCGAGAAGTTCGAGAAGCTCAAGGAAGCGGTTCATGTCGTCCTCTGTCGTTTCCTCTAGCGGAGTGGGTGGATGGCGATGCCCTGGCGGTCCGCGACGACCAGCGACCGGTCGGGGACCCGCTGCCAGGCGGGACTGTCGTCATAGGGTTCGGAGGCGATGACCACCGCGTGGTCGGCCGGTGGGTTGGCCCCCTGGATCGACACCGCCGACCGCACGAACAGGCTGTCGCCCCAGGTCGTCGCGGCGAGCGCGGAGCCGTCGGAGGCCAGCAGGTTGTAGCGTCCGGGGGCGATCGCGGCGACCGAGAGAACGGTGTCGGCCAGCCCCTCCCCCAGGCTCCGGCCGCCCCGCCACGAGCGCATGGCCCGCGCGAACAGCAGCGCCGAGTCGACCGGGGCGCGGGCCTCGGGGACCACGGACAGGTCGCCCGCCAGTTCCCTCAGCTTGGCCTCGACCGCGCCGAATCCCTCTACTTTTCCGTTGTGGCTGAACAGCCAGCGTTCGCAGCGGAACGGCTGGGCGCAGGACTCGTCCACCGGGAAGTCGACCGTCGCGCTGCGCACGGACGCCACCACGCAGGAGCTCTGCAACACCTCGCTGAGCTCGGCGAAGGAGACGTCCGTCCAGATGGGTTGTGCTCTGCGGTAGCGCAGGACGCGGTCTCCGGTGTACCAGCCGACGCCGAAACCGTCGGCGTTCAGCAGGTTCCCGATGTTCATCTTCGGTTCGTAGGACTGGTGTTCCAGGGAATGCGGCGGACCGTAGACGAGGGAGTGCAGGCTGCGGGGAGGCCCGAGATAGGCCAGGTGACGACACACCTCACACACTCCTCGCGCAGCGGAAACCGGCGAAGATCTGGCGGCGGATCGGATAGTCCCAGTTCCGGAACGTGGTGCGGCAGGCGGAAGGGTCGGTGGCCCAGGAACCTCCGCGCAGGACCTTGTAGTCGGGGCCGAAGAAGACCTCGGAGTACTCCTTGTAGGGGTACACACGGAAGCCGGGGTAGCCGTGGAAGTCCGTGGACGTCCACTCCCAGACGTCTCCGAGGAGCTGCCGCACCCCGTAAGGCGAGGCCCCCTCGGGGAAGGAACCGACCGGGGACGGCCGTAGCCTCCGCTGGCCCAGGTTGACGCGCTCCGGGTCGTACGTGTCGCCCCACGGGTACGTACGTTTGTCGTCCCCGCGGGCGGCCTTCTCCCATTCGGCTTCCGTGGGCAGACGTTTTCCCGCCCATCTCGCGTACGCGTCGGCCTCGTACCAGCAGACGTGCTGGACGGCCTCGTCGAACGGAACGGGCTCGACGGTGCCGAAACGGCGGCGCAGCCACACGCCTTCCTTGAACCAGAACGCGGGGGCGCCGATCTGTTTCGTCTGCCTCCACTCCCAGCCTTTGGGGTGCCACCAGCGTTCTTCGTCATAGCCGCCGGCCTCGATGAACGCCAGATAGTCGCCGTTGCTGACCGGGACGGTGTCGATGAAGTACGCGGGGACGTCCACTACGTGTGCGGGACGTTCGTTGTCGTAGGCGGCCGGATGGTCCGAGGTGCCCATGACGAACGGGCCTCCGGGGATGTACGTCTCCGCCTCCCAGGGCGTGACGCCGGTGGCGAGGTCCTGTTCGCTCAGGTGCGAGATGACTTTGCGCAGCTGGTGTGTGGCGAGCATGGTCTCGTCGTGCTGGTGCTCGTGCTGGATGACCATCTCGTAGAGGAAGGCGTTCTCCTGGTTCAGCCCGTCCAGGGTGTCGAGGACCTTGTCGCGGACCGTCCGGATGTACGTGCGCGCCTCGGCGGGCGGCAGCAGCGGCAGTGACGGGCGGTCGGCCCGTGGGTGTTCGAACGCGTCGTACAGCTTGTCTATCTCGGGCCGCATCGGCTCGATCCCCGCCGCTTCCCGCAGCAGCCACAGTTCCTCGTAGTTGCCGACGTGGGCGAGGTCCCACACCAGCGGGGACATCAGCGGCGACACCTGGGAGACGAGGTCGGCGTCCTCCAGGGAGGTCAGGCGGTGGCTCCGCTCCCGCGCGGCGATCAGCTCGGCGGCGAGGCGTTCCTTCAGCGCGTCCACGCGTACTCCTTCACGTCGTCGGCCGGGCAGAGGCCGCGGGCGACATACCGTTCGGCGTACTGTTCGGTGAGGCGTTTCAGCGGCCCGTCGAGCACCGAGCAGGCGGCTTCGAAGCAGGTGAGCGCGGCCTTCGCCAGCGCCGGATCCCGCAGCCCGTCCCGCGCCGCCTCCACCCAGCGCCCCGCGACGGGTTCCGCGGCGGCCTCCGCGGCCTGCGGCACCAGGTCGATCAGCGCCGCCGCCACCGCGATCGGAACGCACCAGAACGGTTCCGGAAGGGCGTCGATCATCCTCAGTTCCAGCCATCCCTGCGGCCGGACCGGCGGGAAGAGCGTGGTCAGGTGGTAGGCGAAGTCATCGAGCGTCGGCGACCCCAGGCGCATCCACTCCCGGAAGGTCATCCCCGGCCCGATCACCCAGCTCTGCCCCCGGATCAGCATCACCTGGGCGTCGAGCGCGTACCGCGCCCAGGTCTCCTCGGGGTCGCCCTCGGGGGGCGCGTCGGTCCGCGACGGGTCGAGCCGCGACCAGACCGCCTGCCGTGTCGACTTCCAGCCCGTCCGCCGCCCCTCCCGCAGCGGCGAGTTGGCGAAGGAGGCGGTCAGCACGGGCCCCAGCCAGTGCGCCAGCCGCCACCGCCGCGCGGCCTGCTCCTCGGTCCCGATGTCCAGGCAGACCTGGACGGAGGCCGTCGAGCACATCATCGTGACGTCGCCGAAGTACCGGCTCATGCACCGGTACCGCAGTTCGTCGAGTTGCATCCGCGAGGGCCGGACGGGATCGACGCCCGCCCCCACCAGTTCCACCCACGGCAGCCGCCTCCGCACCTCGGCCAGATCGGCCGCCAGTGCCGCGCACGCCGCCTCCGCCCCCGGTAGCGCCCGCGAGCTGAGTTCCAGCTGCCCGCCCGGCTCGAACGTCACCCGGCTGCCCCCGGGCAGGGCCCCTCTCATCAGCGGCACCCGCAGCCGCTCCACCGCGACGTGCTCCCCCGGCCGCCGCTTGTCCTCCACCAGCCACTCGGTCTCCGCCCCCACCAGACCCGGCGGCCCTTTCTTGAAACAGACGCCCCGCACGTACCCGTGCACGTCGTCTTCGGTCAGGGACACGACGCCTCCTGATACCCACCCAGCCTCATGGTCCCTAGACCTTCCCTGGTGAACCGGATCAGCTATCCCCCCAAAACTAAAAAATCTCATGGATTCCGCAACAAATCCCGGTGGCTCAAGGACGATCTTCAGAGCCGGTACCAGCGGATCGTGCCGTCATCGCTCCCCGTGGCCAGGAGCCTCCCGTTCGGGCTGAACGCCACCGAACGGACCGCGTCGGTGTGCGCGGTGAGCGGTGTCCCGATCGGGGTACGGGTGGCGACGTCCCACAGGCGGACGGTCTTGTCGGCGCCGCCGGTCGCCAGGGCGCCGCCGTCCGGGCTGAACGCCACCGTGTGCACCTCTCCGGCGTGGCCGGTGAGCGGCTGCCCGATCGGCGCCCAGGAGGCGGTGTCCCACAGCCGCGCCGTGCCGTCGGCGCCGCCGGAGGCGAGGATCTTCCCGTTCGGGCTGAACGCCACCGAGGTGACCTCCCCGGCGTGGCCCGCGAGGGGCGCCCCGACCTGGTTCCAGCCGTCCGTGTTCCACAGCCGCACCGTGCTGTCGGCGCCGGCCGTCACCAGGATCCTCCCGTCCGGGCTGAAGACCACCGAGGTGACGGTGCCGTCGTGGCCGCTGAGCTGCTTGCCGGTCTGCTCTCGGTCGGCCGTGTTCCACAACCGCACCGCGTCGCTGACGCAGCCGGAGGCGAGGATCTTCCCGTCCGGGCTGAACGCCATCGAGGTGATGTCCGTGGAGTGGCCGGCGAGCGGCTCACCCGACGAGCTCCAGGTGTCCGCGTACCAGAACCGCACCAGGTTGTCCCTGCCGCCGGTCGCCAGGAGCCCCCCGTCGGGGCTGAACGCCACCGAGTTGACGGCCGCGGTGTGGTCGGTGAGCGGCCGTCCGACCGGGTCCGCGGTCGCCGCGCTCCACACCCGCACCCGGCTGTCGAGGCCGCCGGAGACGAGGAACCTCCCGTCCGGGCTGAACGCCACGGCGCGGACGTCGTCGGTGTGGCCGGAGAGCTGCTCCTCCAGGAGGGTCGGCGTGTGGTTCCAGCGCGGGAGCGGGGAGCCGGACGGGGGGTCGTCCGGGCGGCTGAGGAGGTATCCGGTAGGTACCGCCACGGCGACGCCGACCGCGCCGAGGCCGATGAGGAGCGTCCGGCGGGACGGGCCGGACTTCTCCCGCGGCGGACGTGGACGGATGATGGCGGGCTCGGCGGCGGGCTCGATGGCGGTCTTGGTGGCGGGCTCGGCGGCGGGCTGCGTCCCCGCGGCAATCGCGGCGAGGGCGGTTGCCGCCTCGGCCGCGGTGGGACGCCGTGCGGGGTCGAAGTGCAGGAGTTCGAGCAGGAGCGGAGCCAGGAGGCGGGCCCTGACGAGCGGCTCGGGCCTGCCGCGGGCCACCGCCAGGAGGAGGGCCGCGGTGCTGGTGCCGGTGAAGGCGCGCCGCCCTTCGACGGCGGCGTACAGGGTCGTGCCGAGGGACCACACATCGGAAGCCGGTGTCGCTTCGCGGTCGTTGACCTGCTCGGGCGCCATATAGGCGGGGGTGCCAAGGAGCGCCCCGTATGGGGTGAGTGTCACTTCGTCGGAGACGGCGGCGATGCCGAAGTCGGTGACGACGACCCTGTCCCCTTCGATCAGGACGTTGGCGGGCTTGATGTCGCGGTGCACGATCCCCGCCTCGTGCGCGGCGGCGAGGGCGGAGGCGACCTGCGCCCCGATCCGCGCCGCCTCGCGCTCCTCCAGCGGGCCCCGCCCTTCGACGACCCCGGCGAGGGAGGGCCCTCGGATGAGTTCCATGACGATCCACGGCAGCCCGCTCTCGTCGTGGAACTGGTCGTGGACGGTGACGATATTCGGGTGCTTGAGCCTCCCCGCCGTCCGCGCCTCCCGCTCCATCCGCGCCACGAGCTGCCCGCGTACCGTCGCGTCCAGGGCCGGGGACAGTTTGAGCTGCTTGAGGACGACATCGCGGCCCATGCGCTCGTCGTGGGCCCGCCACGCGGCGCCCATCCCGCCTTCGCCCAGCACTTCCACCAGCCGGTAACGGCCGATGATGGTTCTCGCCCCATCGTGTGCCACCCCGGCACATAACCACACCGGTCCCCGATCGCGGGATGGACGATCGGCGATCGTGACCATACATATGCACTCGCGGGAAAGGCGGCGTATCGGTCTGGCGCGCGTCCGGGTTCAGGAGAAGACCAGGCGGCCCAGCCAGGTGCCGTGCTCTTTCAGGAACTTCTCGTGTGCCTCTTGGACGCCATAAGCGCGGGCCAGGAGGTTGTCGAGGTCGTCGGCTGCCATCGCGTAGCAGCGGGCACGGGCCATGTACAGCCCGTACTCCGGGTCGGGCGCTTCGCCCTCTTCGGTGTACTCCATGACCGCTCGGTAGTTCGCGGCGACGGCCTGGGCGACGAGTTCGTCACGTTGCGCGCGGATGAGCAGGGCGAGCCTGAGTCCCAGGGTGGGGTCTTGGACGTCTGGGAGGGTGAAGGCCGGTCGTTGCAGACTCCAGGAGAGCTGTTCGGCCATGGCTTTGATGGTCTCGGGGTCCTCGGGGGTTTGTTTCTCCTGCTGGTCCCACAAGTCCAGCTCGCCCAGGATGTCGCCGTCCAGGCGTTCGATGGCGTAGACGATCCCGAGCGTCTGCCCGCTCCACAGGGTGGCGTCTTCCTCGTCCCCTTTGTCTTTGGCCTGGTCCATGCTGTAGCGGCAGATGGCCAGATGATAGGCCAGCATGTGGCGGGTCCGGTCGAGGGCGTCGGTCAGCTTGCGCAGCAGGGCGGCCTCGCCCAGCGCGGCCGGGAGGACGATCCGCAGGATGGGTGGCTCCTCCTGGTGGGCCGCGAGGTACTTCCATAGCTCTGATTCCGACATTCCCGCCTCCTTCCTGCTTGGTGGGCCGGGACCTCCGGCCTGGTCCGCGATGTGTTCAGGTGCCGATGCCACCAGCCCTCCCTGCCCGAGGTTCTGCGCTTTGCCCGGGGCGGGCGGGTGCAGAGCACCTGGTCCGTGGTGGGTTCGGGTGCCGATGCCATCGGGCCGCCCCGAGGTTCCGCGCTTTGCCTGGGCGGGGCGGGTGCAGGGCATTTGGTTCGTGAGGTGTTCGGGTGTCGGTGTCGTCGGGCCCCCCCCCCCCCGGGGCCCGCGGTGGCCGGGGGGGGGGGGGGGGGGGGGCGCCCGGGGGGGGGGGGGG